>QHTW01000011.1 GCA_003220955.1 Gemmatimonadota bacterium
ATTGGATCTCGCGGCGCTGTTGGGCCCGGTTCTGACTTCCTAAGGAGCGAGCAGTGAGCCACACGGTTCTCGTCTGTGACGACGCCATCTTCATGCGCACGATGATCAGCGACATCCTGGGGCAGGCTGGATTCGAGGTCGTCGGTGAGGCGGAAACCGGTACTCAGGCGGTCGAGAAGTATCGGCAGCTCAAGCCGGACCTCGTCACGATGGACATCGTGATGCCGGACATGGGCGGCATCGATGCCGTCCGCGAGATCGTCAAGCACGACCCGGACGCCAAAATCCTAATGTGCAGCGCCATGGGGCAGCAGGCGCTGGTCGTCGAAGCCATCCAGGCAGGCGCTAAGGACTTCGTTGTCAAGCCGTTCCAGCCCTCCCGCGTTCTCGAAGCCGTGCAGCGCGTTCTGGGATAGCCATGGATCTCTCGCAGTACGCCGAGCTGTTCCTGGCCGAGAGCCGCGAGCACTTGAGCGCCTGCAATCAGTTGTTGCTCGAGTGGGAGCGCCATCCGGCGTCGCCGGAGCCGGTCGGCGGCCTGTTCCGCGCGGTGCACACGATCAAAGGCATGGCGGCGACGATGGGTTACGGCCGCATCGCCGATTTGTCACATCGCCTCGAGAATCTGCTCGACCACCTCCGGCGCGGCGGTACGGCTCCCACCGACGAAATCATCCAGCTGCTGTTTCGTGCCACCGACGCGCTCGAAAAGGCGGTGGGACTCGCGGTCGCCGGTCGCGAGCGCGAAGCCGATCTCGCGATCCTCACCGACATCGATCGTCTCACGCTGCAGACCAAACCGGCTCCACAACCCAGCGCGCTGGCGCGTCACCTCGCGGAGCCCGTTGAGCCTGCCGAGCCCGTCGAGCCGTTGGACTCACAGCGTCTCGCCGCCGCGCCTGCTGCGTCGGGAGCGTCTCGTCTCGTCCACGTGCTGATCCGTCCCGAAGCGCCCCTCAAAGGGGGGCGTGCCATGCTGGTCATTCGCAAAATGCAGTCGCTGGGCACGGTTCACCGGATCCAGCCCGCGGCCGCCGCCTTCGAGTCGGACGACTTCGACGGCCGGTTTGCGTTCGAGCTCGAGACCGCCGCGGCGGCCGCGGACATCGAGACCGCTGTTCGATCCGTGGGAGACGTCGAGCGCGTCACGCTGGGCGGCGGAACGGATGAGAGTCAGGTCGCCCCCGCTCCCGGGCAGACCGTCGCGGCCGGCGGCCGTGGCCGCCACATCCGCGTGGATCTGCGGCGGCTCGATACCCTCATGGATTTGATCGGCGAGCTCGTGACCGAGCGCGGCCGCCTGAACGAGCTGGCCGCGCGCTGGGTGGGAAAGGACCCCGACATCGACGAGGTCGCGATCCACATCTCGCGTCTCTCCGCCGATCTCCAAAACGAGATCATTCAGGCCCGCATGACGCCGGTATGGCAGGTGTTCGATCGGTTTCCCCGCCTCGTGCGCGACGTGGCGCGGCAGCTCAACAAGCAGGTGGCGTTCCGCGTCGAAGGAAAGGAGATCGAGCTCGATCGTCAGATCCTGGACGAGCTCGGCGACCCGCTCGTGCATCTGCTCCGTAACGCCGTGGACCACGGCATCGAGCCGCCGGCCGAGCGCAAACGGCGCAAGAAGANGCAAGAAGAGCCCTGAAGGGGAGATCGTGCTGGCCGCGATCCGCGAGCGCTCCAGCGTCGCCATCAGCATTTCCGACGACGGCCGGGGCATCGATCGCGCGGAGATCCTGGACAAGGCGAAGCGCGAAGGGATCGTGGGGCCCCACGTCGAATCGCTCTCCGACGATCAGCTCCTGCGCGTGCTGGCGCGTCCCGGATTCTCGACGGCGGAATCAGTGACCAGCGTGTCCGGCCGCGGCGTCGGCATTGACGTGGCCATGACGCGCATCCGCGCGTTGGGCGGGTCGGTCGAGATCCGCACCGAGCCGGGGCAGGGCACCGCCTTCATCCTGCGACTGCCGGTCACGTTGGCTATCGTGCGCGCCTTGATCGCCGCCGTCGGTCACGAGCGCTACGCCCTGCCGCTCACCTATGTGGCCGAGACCGTCGAGTTCGGCACGACGCCGCTCACGACGATGGAAGGAAAGGATGCGATCGTGCTGCGCGATCGCGTGGTCCCGCTCGTCGACTTGCGGAAGCTGCTCGGCACGAACGGCGGAGCTCCCGCGCCGCCCCCGCGCCGCCCGGTGATCGTCTTGGAGATGGGAGAGCGGCGTGCGGGAATCGTGGTCGACGGGATGTTGAGCCAGCAGGAGATTGTCGTGAAGGGATTCGATGCGCCGCAGGGCACGCTGCCGGTGTTCAGTGGCGCCACGATCATGGGCGACGGCGTGCCCGCGCTGATCCTTGACGCCGCCGGTCTTGTCTAGGGAGAAGACATGGAAGACGTCCGTGATCTGAAAGCGCTGCAGCTCGACGCGCTGAAAGAAGTCGCCAACATCGGCGCGGGCCACGCCGCGACTGCGCTGTCGCAGCTTACGCACCGGCGCATCATGATCTCCGTGCCCGAGATCAATATCGCGCGCCTGGAGGAGGTGCCCGGGTTGATCGGCGACCCGCAGGAAGTGGTCGCCGCGGTCCTCATGCACATGCTCGGCGATCTGACGGGGCGGACGCTGCTGCTCTTTCCCGAGCCCGTCGGCCGCCAGCTCTGCGACATGCTGCTCAAGCGCCCGCTCGGCACCACGCAGGCGTTCGAGACGATCGAGCAATCGTGCCTCAAGGAGGCGGGCAACATCCTCTCCGGTGCCTACATGAATGCGCTGTCGGAATTCATGGGGATGCTGCTGCTGCCGTCCGTGCCGAGTCTGGTGGTGGATCTCTCGGCTGCCGTGCTCACGACCACGTACCTCAACTTTGGGCACGATCGCGACTTCGTGTTTTGTGTCGAGACGGAGTTCAACATCGATGCGAAAGACGGGCTGCGCGGTCACTTCCTCCTCCTGCCCGACCTGGCGTCCCTCAAGGCCATTTTCGACGCCATTCGGCTGACTTGACGGTCTCAGAGCGTGACGTTGCCGTCCTGAGGTCCTTCGCCCGCCGGATCGATCCTTCCGACGCGGGCGCGCACAACAATCTCGGCGTTCTCTACTACCAGAAAGGCCTCGTCCCCGAGGCCATCGAGCAGTTCACCCGCGCGCTCGAGCTCGATCCGCGCATGCAGGTCGCGCAGCGCAACCTCGAGATCGCCTATCACAACACCGGCTTCTACGACCACCGCGTCGCCGAGCTGCGGGAACGTCTGCGGGCCGCGCCCGACGAGCGCGACGCACGCTGGGAGCTCGGCCGCACCTATGCGATCCTCGGATCCTACGAGGACGCCGTCGCGGAGTTCGAGGAGCTGCTCGCCCACAAGCCGAGCGACGTCGCCGCGATGATTCAGCTCGGACTCGCGGAGAAAGCCCGCGGCCGGCTCGAGGTCGCGACTGAGTGGTTCTTGCGGGCGGCCGAATCCGAGCCCGACTCGTCCGTCGCGCATTTCTATCTGGGAGAGGTCTACTACAATCGCGGGCTGAACGAGCCGGCGCTGACGGCGCTCGAGCGCGCGGTCACCCTCAATCCGGACAATGCGAACGCGCACTATCTGATGGCATTCGTGCTGGGAGACATGGGCAAGCACCAGGAGGCGCGCGCGGCGTCCAAGCGCGCGATCCAGCTCAACCCGCCGCTCGCGCGGGCGCAGACGAATCTTTCCCTGGAGCGTTACCGCGCCGAGCGCCAGTCGGCCGAGCAGCGCCTGCGCGAGCAGCCGGCGCCGGAAGTCGCCGAGGGCAGCGAGCTCGCGCACTACAACCTCGGGCTCGCGTTCCGGCAGAAGGGCTACTACACGGAGGCGCTGCGCGAGTATCGCCTGGCGATCGAGCGTGGGGAAGATCGGCGCCTCGTGCGCCAGGCGATGGCCGAAGTGTACCTCCTCAAGCGCGACTTCCCCGATGCGCTCGAGTTGTACGAGTCGCTCCTGCACGAGATTCCGGACTCGCCCAAGCTCTGGAACGAGCGCGGCGTGGTGCTGCACCAGGCCGGCCGTACGGCCGATGCGCTCACGTCGTATCGCCAAGCGACCGACGTCGATCCGCGCTACGCCCTCGCCTGGAACAACGTCGGCGTGGTCCTCGCGCACCAGAGCGACACGGAAGGCGCCATCGAGGCATTTCGGAAGGCGCTGCAGCTGACGCCGGAGTTTGTGGGCGCGCGGCTGAATCTCGCGCTGCTGCTGACGCATCTGCGGCGGTTTCAGCTCGCGCTCGAAGCCTACCGTCAGGTCCTCGCGGAGCAGCCGTCCTCCGCGCCTGCCTGGAACGGCGTCGGGCTGGTGCTGGTCGAGCTGAAGCGCTTCCCGGATGCGCGCAACGCGTTCGTGCGCGCGGTCGAAGCCGATCCGCAAAACGCCGGCGCGCACTACAACCTGAGCTTCACGCTCTCGAGCCTCGGCGATTACGACGGCGCGCTGCGCGCCACCAAGCGCGCGCTGGAGCTCGACCCTTACTACGTGTCGCAGAAGTTCGCGCTGGCCATCGATCTGCAATACGAGACGGTGGCCATCGGGGTCGTGCCCGAGATCTCCGCCGACGTCGCCGCCGAGAGCCTCGGTGGCGAGTTCGCGTTCGACCAACGCCTGCTCGACAACATCTTTCAGGAGCTGGAGCCCCCCGCGACCTCGCCCCAGGCGGCGGCGCCGGGGGGGCTCGCGAAGAAACCCGACGACCCCCTCGCGCTCGCGCGGGATTACCACAGCAAGGGGATGATGGACCTGGCCGTCGCAGAGGCGATGCGGGCCGTCCAGCGCGGCGCGGACCGCGGCCAGGCCGCGACGCTGATCGGCGACACCTATGCGCGGCGCGGGCTGCACGGCGAGGCGCTCGAGCGCTACCGCGAGGCGCGCACCCTCGACGCCACGAACGCCGCCGCCGCGCTCGGGGAAGTGAAGAGCCTGCTCGCCGTGCACCGCGCCGCGGAAGCACTGCCCCTCGCCGAGGAGCTCGTGGCCAAGGCGCCCGACGACGTGGAGGTGTTGGTCGGTGCCGCCAGGGCGCGGGCCGCCACCGGGGACGCCGCGAGCGCACTCACCGCGCTGCGGCAGGCCCAGACGCGAGCGCCCGCGCGCGCCGACCTGCACAAGCTGCAGGGGGACATCGCGCTCAAGGTCGGCGATCGCCGGGGCGCGCGCGCCGCCTATCGGGCGTCGCTCGATCTGGATGGGGGTTTTGTGCAGGTTTGGCTCGACCTCGGCCGGCTGCACGAACACGACGAAGAATGGGGCGACGCGCAGCGCGCGTACGAGGCGGCGCTCGAGGCGTTGCCCACATTTCACGAGGCGGCGCTCGCCCTGGCGGACCTGTTGCGC
The DNA here is from genome assembly GCA_003220955.1 of Gemmatimonadota bacterium. Taxonomy (GTDB): domain Bacteria; phylum Gemmatimonadota; class Gemmatimonadetes; order Gemmatimonadales; family GWC2-71-9; genus 20CM-2-65-7. The sequence goes on from QHTW01000011.1 coordinate 5,354, forward strand.
CGGTCGGGCAACGTGCGGGCCGCGATCGTGCGGCTCGCCGAGATGCTGGAACAGGATCTCTACGACATGGACGCGCTGCTCCTGCTCGGCCGCGCGCTGATCGACGACAAGCGCAACGACGAGGCACTCGCCGCTTTCCGCCGCGCCCTGAAATTCGATCCCGAGCACACCGGCGCGCTGTTCTATCTTGGTGTGACCCTGGCCAAGCTGCAGCGCTACGCCGAAGCGGTGGCCGCCTGGGACCGTGTGACGCGGGTCGATCCCGGCGGTCCGTTCGCGCAGCGCGCGCGGGTGCACACGCGAACGGCGGTCGACCTGCAGCACATTTTCTCAACCTCGGACGCGGCGTAACGCATGGCGATCGAAGGACCGCTCCGCGAGCTCGGGATCCACGACGTCTTCCAGCTGCTCGATCTGAGCCGGAAGACGGGCGCGCTGCGCGTCACCTCGGAGCTGCGCCACAACGAGGGGACGATCTACTTCGACAGCGGCGTCGTGGTGTCAGCGGAGATCCGCAGCAATCCCCACCCGCTGGGCGCGCTGCTCCTCCGCACCGGCAAGATCACCGAGGCCGATTTCGAGCGCGCGCGCGACATGCAGCAGCGCCAGGGCGACAAGCGGCGCCTGGGCGAAATTCTCGTGGCCCTCGGCGTGATCACGCAGCGGGAAGTCGAGCGGCAGGTGCGGTTCCAGATCGAGGAAGTCGTCTTCGAAGTGATGAGCTGGAACGAAGGCTATTTCTCGTTCACGGAGCAGGCGGAAAGCAAAGTCCCGACGGAGCTCACCGTCCGGATTCCCGTCGAGGCGCTGCTCATGGAAGGGGCGCGCCGCATCGACGAGTGGTCACGGATCGAAAACCGTATCCCGCACGTCGGTGTCGTGCCGTCGCTCGCGCCGCCTCCGGAAGGCGGGGGCGGGGAGCTCGATCTCCTGCCGCCGGAGTGGGAGGTGCTCGCGCTCATCGATGGGGAGCGCTCCATCCGGGGTCTCGCGACGGAGCTGGGGCGCTCGGACTTCGAAGTGGCCAAGACGCTCTTCGGCCTTGAAAGCGCCGGCGTGATCGTGCTCGTCGACCCGGGCACGGCGAAGCGCGGCCGCCCGAGCGCCGCGGGCGAGCTCGCCGAGCTCGTCGCGAAATCCGAGCGCGCGCTGCTCGCCAAGGATCTCGACGCCGCGCGCGCCGCCGCCGAGCAAGCCGGCAGCATGCAGCCGCACGACGCGACCGTGCACATGCTGCTCGGCCGAATTCACCTGGCGCAGGGTCACGGCTCCGCCGCCGCCGAGGAGCTGCGGCGCGCGCAGCGACTCGATCCGATGCTGACCGCGGTCCACCGCCACCTCGGCTTCGCGCTCGTCGCGATGGGCCGCTTCAAAGAGGCGGTCGCCAGCTGGGACGAGTGGGAGCGGCTCGCGCGCAGCGCCGACGAAGAGGCGCAACGGCCGGACGTCGAACGCGCCCGCGAGGCGGCCCGGGTGTTCAGCCATGGCTGACGACATTCGCGCCCTCTCGGCGCAGCTCGCCCAGGATCCGCAGAGCCTCGTGTTCCTGCGGCTCGGCGAAGCCCTGCGGCGCAAGGGCCAACTCGAGGCCGCGCTGCGCGTCGCGATGAACGGCCTGGAGCGGCATCCGCATCTCGCCGATGCGCACGATCTGTATGCGCGCATCCTGACCGACAAGCACAACTATGAGCGCGCGTTCGACGAGTGGGACATGGCGGTGCGCATCGCCCCACATCACACGGGCGCCCTCAAGGGGTTGGCCTTCCTCTATTTCAAAGTGGGAGATATCGAGCAGGCCGAGGCGCATCTGGCGGCTGCGAAACGAGTCGCGCCCGATGATCCGAGCATCGATCAGGCGATCGCGATGATGCGGAAGGGCGTAGGACCGCCGTCGCCCACACCGAGTCCTGCCCCGGAGCCGGCGACGACCGCCGCCTCATCGACCGCCGCCGTATCGAGCAGTGGCTTTGACGAGGCACGCGTGTTCGCCGGCCTCGAAGGCGCGAACGAGGGCCTTCTGCTCGTCGACGGCGCGGGTCGCGTCCTGGGCGGCGCGTTGCGCGACGCGTCCGGCGCAGACGTCACCGACAGCGTCGCGGCATACCTGGCCGGCGTGTCACAGGAAGCGGCGCGCACGGCAAAGCTGCTCGGGCTGGGGGCGTGGAACGGGCTTTCCGCCGAAGGCCAACATGGCAACGTGCACCTCGCACATCCCACACCCGAGGCGCTCCTCCTCGTGGTACGGGAGCGCGGCATGCCGCTCGGCCGGCTCGCGATCCTCGCGCAACGCGCCACGATCATGGCGCAGCGCTGGCTGGAGCGGCAGTGAGCAAGGCGCTCGACATGATCACACGCGTGCGCGGCGTCCGCGGGGCGATGCTGGTTTCCGCGGAAGACGGGCTCGTCGTTGCCGAGCAGCTCATGGAGGGGATCAAGGGCGGCGCGGTCGCCGCGCTCGCCGCGAGCCTCGCCGGCCGCCTGCGGCGCGCGATGGATGCCGCCGGCACCGGGACGAGTGTGTTCTGGCACCTGCAGGCGGAGCAGGGCGCGTTGCTGGTCGTTCCGGGAGGTGAGGCCGCGGGGAGTCTCCTCGTCGTCTCGGTGACCGAGCCGGACGTGAACATCGGCCTGGTGCGGCTCGAGCTGCTGCGGGTGGCGGAGACCGCCGTATGAGTCCGCACACACGCGCGGTCGAGAACTGGACACTGCAGCCGCTGACCGATTTCGTGCGGGAAGCCTCGGCGCGCTTGGTGCTGGTGCTCACGCCATCGGGACAGGTCCTGGCCCAGTCGGGGTTCTCGCGCGCGGTCGACGTGATGTCGGCGGCCGCGCTGGCCTCCGCGATCGTCGCGGCCACGAGCGAGCTGGCGCGGCAGCTGCGCCAACCGCCGTTCGCGGCCCTCAGCCACCAGGGTCCGCACACGGGCTTCTTCCTCGCGACCTTCGTGGCCGATCGCGGGACGCTGGCGGTGCTCGCCGTCTACGATCTCGACGTTTCTTCGCTCGGCCTGGTGCAGTTATTCTATGAGCAACTTGCGGCGGACTTGAAGGCGGCGAGCCCCAAAGGCGCGGTCCCGAAGCAAGTGCTGGCCGCGGACTTCGAGCGCGAGCTGACGGACAGCCTCAACACGCTGTTTGGGAGATAGCCCGTGTCCCTGGTCAACTTCACCGCCCGCGAGATCACCTGCAAAATCGTCTACTACGGCCCCGGACGGTCCGGCAAGACGACGAACCTCCATTACGTGTACGAGCGCGTGCCCGAGACGCGGCGCGGCCGCATGGTCTCGCTCGCCACCCAAACCGATCGCACGCTGTTCTTCGATTTCCTCCCGATCGACCTCGGCCAGATCTCGGGCTTCTCCACCCGGTTTCAGCTCTACACGGTCCCGGGCCAGGTGTACTACAACGCGACACGCCGGCTCGTCCTCCAGGGGGCCGACGGCGTCGTGTTCGTAGGCGACAGCCAGGCGCGCCAGCTCGACGAAAACATCGAGAGTCTCCAGAACCTCCAGAGCAATCTGCTGGAGCACGGCGTCGACGTGCGCACGATGCCGCTCGTGATGCAGTACAACAAGCAGGACCTGCCACGCGAGCTGATTCTGACGCCCGCGGATCTGGATGACGCGCTCAATTTCCGCAGCGTGCCGAGCTTCCCGGCTGATGCGCTACACGGCAGAGGAGTGTTCGAGACCCTGAAGGGGATCTCGGAGCTGGTCCTCAAGAAGCTCGCGACGGGGAGCCCCGCGGCATGACGACCACGCTCAATCCCCGGTTCACGTTCGAGACGTTCGTGGTCGGCGCCGCGAACCGCCTCGCCGTCACGGCGGGGCGGACGGTCGCGGAGAATCCCGGCTCCGCCTACAACCCGCTCTTCATCTATAGTGGCTCCGGCCTCGGGAAGACCCACGTCCTGATGGCCGTCGGGCATGCGGCCAAGGCGATTGCCGCGCAGCTGAACATCGAGTACCTGACGCTGGACGAGTATGTCGAGGCGTTCCATGCCGCGATCGCAGCCGGGCAGGGCGATGCCTTCCGCCGCCGTTTCCAGAACGTCGATGTGCTGCTCGTGGACGACGTCCAGTTCCTGACGAATCGCAAGGAGATGCAGGCCGAATTGCTGCGGCTCACCGAGGCGCTGCAGCAGTCCGGGCATCAGATCGTGCTGGCCAGCGACCGCCCCCCGGCGGAGATCGCCGACCTGGACGAGCGTCTGATTTCGCGCTTCTCCGGCGGCCTGGTCGTCGACATCGGCATCCCCGACTATGAGACGCGGGTGGCGATCCTGCGGCGCAAGGCGGAGGAGCGCGGCTCGTCGTTCCAGCCGGGCGTGCTGGAGACTGTGGCGAAGGTGGAGTACCCGAACGTACGCGAGCTGATGGGGGCGCTCAATCGCCTGATCGCGTTTCAAGCGGTCAACGACATGCCCATCAATGAGGAAGCGGTGCGGAAAGTACTCGGTATCCCCTCCGCCGCCGGTTCACCGACCGCCGCTTCACCTACTGCCGCCTCATCTCCCGCCGCCTCTGCAGATGAGTTCTCCCAGTTCCTGACGGACGTCACCGCAACGGTAGGGAAGGCCGTCGAAGCGTGGCGCGCGCGTGTCACCGAAGCGGTTATGCGATGGGAAGGCGAGGGGTACCGGACGGGCCGCCTCGAAAAACTCCTCGAGCAGGAGACGCCGGCGGCGGTGGATGACGCGATCGCCGCTTATGTGCAAGACGTCGAGCGTCTCAAGGCGCTCGAGGCCGAAGTCGCCGTGCTCGACCCGCAGGCGGCCGGCGACAAAGTGTTCCGCGATCCGGACCACATGGATCAGGCCGAAGCCGCGGCGGCGAAGGTGCGCGACGGAGCCGCGCCGCCCCCGGCGCCATCGGGCGCGTTCCCGTTCGACAGTTTCCTCGTGGGTCTCTCGAACGAGGTCGCGCTCAACGCCGCGCGCGATGTGATCGCCAAACCCGGCAAGAAGTACAACCCGGTCGTCATCGTCGGGCGGAGCGGGCTGGGGAAGACGCATCTGCTCAACGCCATCGGCCTCGAGCTGGCGAAGAAGAAAAACGCGGTCGTGGCGTGCCTCTCGACCCAGCAGTTTGTGGACGAGCTCATCGCGGCGATCGACGGCAATCGTGTCGACTGGTGGCGGGCACGCTATCGCCGCGCCACGGCGCTGTTGCTCGACGACATCCAGCTGCTCGCCGGCAAGGAGCGCACCCAGCAAGAGCTGTTCAATCTGTTCAATCAATTGGTCGATGCCGACCGCCAGCTCATCTTCACGGCGCCCGCGCACCCGAACACCCTCGAGGGCCTCGAGGAACGCATCGTGTCGCGACTCGAGGGCGGGCTCGTGGCCGAGATCGCGGATCCCGACAAGGAGCTGCGACGCAGCGTGCTCGAGCGGCTGCTGACGAGCCAGCACGTGTCTATCGAGCCGGCGCTGCTCGACTACCTAGCCGACCGCCCCATCGATTCGGTCCGCAGCTTGACCGGCATCGTGCAGCGCCTCGTGGAGGCGGCGGCGGCACAGGACGCGCCGGTGACGGCAGGGCTCGCCCGCGACGTCCTCGAAGGCGCACCTGCTCCGCGCCGCTCGACCGGGTTGCGGACCAGCGGCATCGTCGTCTCGAGTGCGGGGGGCGTGCGGAGCCGTGAAAAGATGGTGTGGGACTGGCCCGCGTCCGGCGACCGCGTGATCGAGGACCTGCGCTAATGGCGATCAAGGGATCACTCAAGGAAGCGTCGCTCCCCGACGTGCTGCAGCTGCTCGCGCTGGGGCAGAAGACGGGCTGCTTGTCGATCGCCGACCGCTCGAACTTCGGCTACATCTATTTCGACCGGGGCCGCATCAGCTACGCATCGATCGTCAACCGCCGCGACCGCCTCGGCGACATCCTCGTCAAGCATGAAAAGATCACGCAGGAGCAGCTCGACGCCGCGATCCACCGCCAGGCGAAAGCGCGCGACAAGAAGCTGGGTGAGATCCTCGTCATCCAGAACGTGCTGACGCAGCAGGAGCTCGAGCGCTACATGCGGATGCAGATCGAGGAGTCGGTGTATTACCTGTTCACCTGGACGCAGGGCACGTTCAACTTCGAGGCGGACGTCCGGCCGGAGCAGCAGGATTTTCTGGTCTCGATCAACCCCGAGTCACTGTTGCTCGAGGGCGCGCGCCGGGTGGATGAGTGGGGGCTCATCGAGAAGAAGATTCCCTCATTCGATCTGATTTTTCTGGTGGACCGCGATCGCCTCGCCATCAGCGACGCAAAGCTGACCGAAGTCCAGGATCGCCTCCTGCCGCTGCTCGACGGGTCCCGCGACGTGAATCAGGTCATCGAAGACTCCGGGCTCGGAGAATTCGAGGTCGGGAAGGCGTTGTACGGGCTGGTGACGGCGGGCTTCCTGCACCGTGCCGGCCGCACCGCGAGCGCCGAGGACGTGAAGATGACGGACGCCCGCGTGGAAGAGCACCGCAATCTGGGGATCGCCTTTTACAAGACCGGCATGCTGGACGAAGCCGCGCGGGAATTCCGTCGCGTCGCGGAGCTCCGGGGCACGGACGCCAACGCTCATTTCTTCATTGGACTCGTCGCGCTCAAACAAGCGCGCTGGCGCGAGGCAATGGAGGCGCTGCGGCTCGCCGCGGAGAAGGGCGGCGGCCGGCCGGCGGTGTTCCACAACCTCGGCTTCGCACGCGGAGGCGGCGTACTCGGAGGCGGCCGCGCGCGCGCGCACCGATCCGCGGGTGTACGTGGGGTGGGGGATCGTCGCCTTGAAGCAGGGCGATCACGCGAGCGCCGCGGGACGTCTCGACCGGGCAAAGGAGCTGTTCGCCGGGAAGGTGCCGCCGATCTGGTTCTGGGCGCGGGTGCTGGCAGCCGCGGCCGCCGGGGACTTCGAAACCGCGGAGCGGGTCGCGGCGCAGGCCGTCGAGGCCTTCCCCCAGAACGGCGTGTTACGGAACAACCTTTCCGTGCTGCATGAGCTCGCCGGCAAGTTGCCGGAAGCGGAGGAGCTGGCCCGCGCGGCGCTGCACGACGAGCCGTCGTTGCCCCAGCTCTCCAAGAATCTCGGCGACCTGGCCTACCGCGGGTCCCGCTACGATGAGGCGTGGGCGCTGTACCAGCGCGCGATCGAGCTGTCCCCCGAGCTCGGCGACGACGTCTACTTCAAGCTCGGCAACATCGCGTACAAGCGAAACAATCGCGACCAGGCGGATGCACTGTGGCGCCGCGCGCTCGAGTTGAACCCCAAGCACGAACTCGTCAAAGCGAATCTGGATACGTTGAGCGCCTTATCGTGAGCTCGGCGGGAACGGACGAGCGCGCCTTTCAGGCGCTCACGCAGAAGATTTCCAGAGCGCGGGGGCTGAGCTGCGAATCCTACAAGCACAAATGCTTGAAGCGGCGCATCGCGGTGCGCATGCGCGCCCGCGGCGTCCATACCTACGACGATTACGCTCACGATCAACGTCACCAAATTCTTCCGCAATCTCGAAACCTGGGAGGCGCTGCGGCCCTATCTGCGCAAGCTCGGTGACGCGCATGCCGATCTGCGCATCTGGTCGGCGGGCTGCGCGTCCGGTGAAGAGCCCTACACGATCGCGGTGCTCGTGCTCGAGACCCTCGGCGAGCGGCGAGCCGTCATCGATGCGACCGACATCGATCGGCTGAGCCTCGAGCGGACGCAGCAGGCAACGTATCCTCACGCCGCGTTCACCGAGATGCCGGTGGACCTGAAGCGCCGCTACTTCCGCGACGACCAGCCGCTTCCGGGTGTACGCCAGCTCGTGCAGGTACGCCAGCACGACCTGACACGCGAGCCGCCACCTCATCCGCCCTATGACCTCATCGTGTGCCGCAACGTGGCCATCTATTTCGAGCGAACGGCGCAGGAGCGGCTCTTTCAAGTGTTCGTGGACGCGCTGGCACCCGGCGGTGTGCTGCTGCTCGGCAAGGTCGAAACGCTGTTCGGCCCTGCGCGCGAGCGACTCACGCTCGTCGATCCGCGCGAGCGGATCTATACGAAGCCGGCGTGAAGGAAGTCATCGTCAGCGTGGCCGATTGGGCAGCCGAGCGTGGGGACGGCGTACTGGTGACCCTGGGACTCGGCTCGTGCGTCGCCATCATGCTGCACGATGCCCAGGCCAGGGCGGGAGCGATGGCCCATGTGCTGCTCCCCTCGCTGAGCCTCGCGCGCGACATCACCAATAAAGCAAAGTTTCCGGAGACCGCTGTGCCGTTGCTGATCGAGCGGCTCAAAGGACTGGGTGCCGACCCGCGCCGTCTGGTCGCGAAACTGGCCGGCGGCGCCAGCATGTTCGGCCAGCTCGTCACGCCCGGCACGATTCAGATGGGGGAGCGCAACCTGCTGGCGGCGCGGACAGCCCTCCGTGCCGCCGCCATTCCGATCGTCCGGGAAGCGGTCGGGGGAGAGCGCGGCCGCAGCGTGCGCTTTCACGTCAAGGACGGCCGGGCGGAGATCCGCTCGGTTGGAGCCGATGTCGCCGTCATCTGACCCCACGGGCCGCGTTCCCCCCCCCGTTCGTCCGACGGTGCTCGTCGCCGACGACAGCGCGCTCATGCGGCGCGTCCTGGTGGACGTCTTGAGCGGCGGCGACCGTGGCGACGGGGAGTTTCGAGTCGTCGCCACCGCCCGCGATGGGCTGGACGCGATCGCCAAGGTCCACCAGCACAAGCCCGATGTCATCACGCTCGACCTCGAGATGCCGCAGCTCGACGGGCTCGGCGCGATCGGGTACATCATGTCCGAGTCGCCACGGCCCATCGTCGTCGTCAGCGCGTACGCGGGGCCCGGCCCGCAGGCCGCGATTCGGGCGCTCAAGCTTGGCGCGGTCGAGATCGTCGCGAAGCCACCGCCTGAGGTTTTCGGCCATCCGCGCGCCGCGCTCGAGGCGCTCGCGCCGCAGCTCATCGCGGCTGTGCGCCGGGCGCTCGCGGCCGATGTCTCGCACGTCAAGGTCCTGGCGCGTCCTCCCGCGCCGGTGGTGCACCCGCCCGAGCTCGCGCTGCGCGGCCGCGCGGTGCTCGCCGTGGGCGTCGCCGCTTCGACCGGTGGCCCGCGCGCGCTCGCCGACGTCATTCCGCGTCTGCCGACCGGCCGTGGCGCTGCGATCCTCATCGTGCAGCACATGCCGCCCAAATTCACGCGCAGTCTCGCAGAGCGGCTCGATTCGATGAGCCGCTTGCGCGTCGTCGAGGCGGCTGACGGTGCACCGATCGTCGCCGATACGGCATACGTGGCGCCCGGCGATTATCATATGCGGGTGCGTTCCGCTCCCGACGGTCCTGTCATCGCGCTCGATCAATCCGCCCCCCTCTGGGGCGTCCGCCCCGCGGCCGATCCGCTGTTCCGCTCTATCGCCGAGGTATACGGCGCGTTCGGCATGGGGGTCGTGCTCACGGGCATGGGCCGCGACGGCGCCGGCGGTTTGCGGGCGATCCATGACGCCGGCGGAACCGGGCTCGCCCAGGATCGTGAGACCGCCGTGATTCCGGGGATGCCGGTGGCGGCGGTGCAAGCGGGTGGCGTCGATGCAGTGCTGCCACTCGGCCAGATCGCCGATCGCGTCGCGGCCGAGCTGGCGCGCCGGAAAGCGCAGACGTCGTGATTCGACAGGCTAAAGCCTGCGCTCGGCGCTACGCTGTCCTTAAGGACAGTGCCTTGCCGAGCCCATCCTTCAGGATGGGAATGCGGCGATGAAAGGCTATTTGCTGGTCCGTTCCCAGGGAAAATCGTACGGCTTCCCCGTCGGCCGGGTGCTCGAAGTGGGTGATGCGACCGAGGTCCTCGATATTCCCCGCACGCTTCCCGCGGTGCGTGGCTTGACGACGCTGCGCGGGCGTCTCGTGCCGCTGATCCACCTGGGCGCATTTCTGACGGGAATCGAAGCCCCGGCAGTCGCCCCGCGCGGGGTGCGGACCGTGGTGCTCGTGGAGCTCGGCGCCACCGGCAAGCAGGTCGCGTTCGAGGTAGACGATGCTGACGCCGTGGTGCGCGAGCAGCCGCTCCCCGTGCCGCGCGGCCAGACGCTGCCGTGGGCGGCCGGCGTGGCCGAGCCGGAGGGTGGGGGAGGGCTGGTGCCGATCCTCGATCTCGACGCGCTGGGAGATCGGATCGTATGACCATGACCAGTACCGGCGGTGATGATGTCCAGCTGGTCACTTTCAAGGTCGGCGGCCAGGATTTCGCGTTCAACATCTTTCAAGTCGAGCGCATCTTGCGATACGAGGCACCGGCGCCGCTGCCCAAGGCGCCGGACTTTCTCGAAGGCGTGCTCCAGTATCAGGGGGGCGCGATCCCGCTCGTCGATTTGCGCAAGCGGCTCGGCGCGGCCGCGCCGCTGCGCGAGGATACGCGCACCGTCATTCTCGAGTTCGATGGCGGCAAGATCGGGATGATCGTTGACGCGGTCACCGAGGTGATGCAGGTGGCGGCACAGTCGGTGACGCCGCCGCCCGGGATCGTCAAAGGGCTGGCTGCGGAATACATCGACGGCCTCGTCGTACGGAATGGCCGGACGATTGTCGTTTTGAACACGAACAAGCTGCTGAACTCCAATGAGAAACTGGCTCTGCAGGGAGTGACATGACGGCAGAATCACCGGTCGCCGCGTTGCGCCGCGAATACGACGCGATCGCGCGCCAGCTGGACAGTGCGCCGGGGAATGCCGAGCGCGAAGCGGCGAAGCGCGAGATCATCGCGTACTTCAAGAAGGTCGACGGCATGCTGAGCGAGCTGACGCAGCTGAAGGACGACATTCGCCAGCTCGTCGATCGCTACAAGCAGATCGCCGCCGACACGAAGCAGGCGGCGGCGCCGGAATTCACGGGGCAGCGTCCGGTGTTGCACGCCGATCACATTGGCGCGACCACCTTCATCGAGAAAGGCTGGAGTCTCATCTCGCTGGGCGACCACGCCGGCGCTCTCGCCGGGCGAAACGCAGGCCGAGTCGTTACTCGGCTGGGCGCAAATGCTGCACGAGGATTACGACGACGCGCTCGGCACCTTCCAGAAAGTGCTGATGAAAGAGCCCGCGAATTCGCTCGCGCGGATCAACGTCGGCTACATCTGCCTCAAGAGACGGATCTTCGGCGAAGCGATCGAGCATCTGTCGAAAGCGATCCGGTTGGACAACGACCGGAAGGCGACGTTGTACGCGCATTTCTATCTCGGCCTCGTCTATTTGCAGCGCGAGATGTTCGAGGACGCCGA
>QHTW01000012.1:0-10467 GCA_003220955.1 Gemmatimonadota bacterium
AGTCATCAAAGAATGGCCTGTACCCTGGGCGGACACGCGCCCGCGCGACCCGTTCCTCGATCCGACCACGAACCGCATCTGGTTCTGCGGCCAGGCGGGCAACTACGTCGCTTACTTCGTGCCGACGACGGGCGAGTTCAAGCGCTACGATCTGCCGGCGGGCAGCGGCCCGCACAATCTGATCGTCGACAAGTCGGGATTCGTGTGGTTCTCGGGCAATCTCGCGGGATACATCGGACGGCTCGATCCGAGTGCGCGATCCGCACACCCTCGTGTTCGACAAGAACGGCGACATCTGGTTCACTGCGCAGGGCGGCAACGCGGTCGGACATCTCACGGTGTCGACCGGCGTGATCAGGCTGATCAAGGTGCCGACCGAGAGCGCGCGGCCGTACGGCATCAAGCTGGACTCGAAGGGGCGTCCCTGGTTCGTAGAGTTCGGCACGAACAAGATCGGCACGGTGGACCCCGCGACGCTGCAGCTGCGGGAGATCTCGCTGCCGCGCGCGGAGACGCGCCCGCGGCGGATGGAGATCACATCGGACGACAAGATCTGGTACGGCGACTACGCCGGCGGGAAGCTCGGCCGCTACGATCCGGTGACAGGCAAGGTTGACGAGTGGCAGCTGCCGGGCGGTGCGGACGCGCGGCCCTACGCGATGGTGCGCGACGATCAGGACCGCGTCTGGGTAGTCGAGACGTCGCGGCCCAATCGGTTCGTCTCGTTCGATGCGCCCACGCTGCAGTTCTCCGAAGAGACGCCGGTGCCGAGCGGCGGGGGGGTCGTACGGCACATGTTCTACGATCCGGCGACGAAGGCGATCTGGTTCGGCACGGACAATAACACCCTGGGTCAGGCCATCGTGCCGCCCCGGACGCCGACGCCGCAGACGCCGTAAGACTTACCGTCCGGCGGGGGGCGGATATAATTGCGGCTCACCTTCACCTCGAGAGCCGCAGTCATGTTCGGGCCCCGCCGCTTATTTGTCGCCGCTGCCTTGTTAACGGTCGCCGTCCCCGTCGCAGCGCAACGTCGTTCCTCTGCCGCCCCTGCTGCCCCTGCCACCTTTGATTCATCACTCTACAACGCGCTCGAGTGGCGTGAGATCGGGCCGTTCCGCGGCGGGCGCGTCACCGCGGTGGCGGGCCACGCCGCCCAGCCGCTGACGTTCTACTTTGGCGGAACGGGCGGCGGCGTGTGGAAGACGACGGACGGCGGCCTCACCTGGACGCCCATCTCGGACAAGGTCTTCCGCGCCGGATCGATCGGCGCGATCGAAGTCGCCCCGTCCGATCCCAACGTGATCTACGTCGGCACCGGCGAGTCGCCCATTCGCGGCAACGTGTCGCCCGGCAACGGCGTCTACAAGTCTACGGACGAGGGAAAGACGTGGACTCACGTCGGGCTCCCCAACTCCGGCCAGATCGGCGCCATCAGGGTCCACCCGACCAACGCCGACCTGGTGTACGTGGCGGTACTCGGCCACGCTTTCGGGCCCAATCCGGATCGCGGCGTGTTCCGCTCCAAGGACGGCGGCAAGACTTGGGAGAAAGTGCTGTTCCGGTCGGACTCCGCCGGCGCAGTCGACCTCGCCATGGACCCGGCCAATCCTCGCATTCTCTATGCCGCTTTCTGGCAGGCGCGCCGCGGGCCCTGGTACATGTCGAGCGGCGGGGCCGGCTCCGGCCTCTTCAAGTCCACCGACGGCGGCGACACGTGGAAGGAGATCACCCGCAATGAGGGTCTTCCGAAAGGCGTGATCGGGAAGATCGGCGTCACCGTGTCCGCCAACCATGACCGCGTGTGGGCGATCGTGGAAGCCGATTCAGGCGGGGTGTTCCGCTCCGACGACGGCGGCGAGACGTGGCGACGGACGAACGACGAGCGCAATCTCCGCCAGCGCGCCTGGTACTACTCCCACATCCACGCCGATCCGAAGGATCCCGAAACGGTCTATGTACTAAACACCAGCCTCTATCGGTCTGTCGATGGCGGCCGGACGTTCACGCAGCTGCGCGCGCCTCACGGCGATCACCACGGCCTGTGGATCGCGCCCAACGATCCCGCCCGCATGATCAACAGCAACGACGGCGGCGCGACCATCAGTTACAACGGCGGCGCGACGTGGACATCACAGGGCAACCAGCCGACCGCGCAGTTCTATCACGTGATCGCCACGACGCACGTCCCCTACAGGGTCTGCGGGTCGCAGCAGGACAACAGCACCGTGTGCATCGCGAGCCGCACCGACGGGGGGACGATTGGCGAGAAGGACTGGTATGAGGTGGGCGGCGGCGAGAGCGGCTGGATCGCTGCGCGCGCCGACGATCCCGACATCGTCTACGCCGGCAGCTACAGCTATCTCTCCCGGCTCGACGTCCGCACCGGCCAGCAGCGGAATGTCTTCCCCTGGCCGGACAACCCCATGGGGTGGGGCGCCGGCGACCTCAAGTACCGCTTCCAGTGGACGTTCCCCGTCGTACTGTCGCCGCTCAATCCCAACGCGCTGTATGCCGGCGCCAACGTCATCTTCCGCACGACTAACGAAGGCCAGAGCTGGGAAGCGATCTCGGGCGACCTGACGCGAAACGACAAATCAAAGGAAGGCCCCTCCGGCGGGCCGATCACGAAGGACAACACGAGCGTCGAGTACTACAACACCGTCTTCGTGATCGCGCCGAGCTCCAAGGACTCCGGGTTGATCTGGGCAGGGAGCGACGACGGCCTGGTGCACGTGACGCGGGACGGCGGGAAGACGTGGACCAACGTGACGCCGCCCGCGCGCGACCTTCCCGACTGGTCGCTGATTTCGTCGATCGAGCCCTCACCCCACGACGCGGGGACCGCCTACATCGCGGCCACCCGGTACAAGCTCGACGACTTCAAGCCGTACATCTTCAAGACGTCCGACTACGGGAAGACGTGGCGTCCGATCACCGCGGGGATTCCCGACAGTCACTTCATCCGAGTGGTCCGCGAAGATCCCGCTCGCCGCGGCCTCTTGTACGCCGGCGGCGAGTTCGGCGTGTATGTGTCGTTCGACGACGGCGGCAGCTGGCAGTCGTTGCAGCGCAACCTCCCCGTCGTGCCGATTCACGATCTGGTGGTCAAGGACAACGACCTCGTCGCAGCGACACACGGGCGGGCGTTCTGGATCCTCGATGACTTGACGCCGCTGCAACAGCTCGCCGACTCCCTCGCGCGCGCGACGCGCTTCGTCTACACACCGCGCGCGGCGTACCGCATGGGCTTGGGTGGGGGATTTGGGGGTGGGGGTGGGGGAGGGGGACCAGCGAACGCTGGTCGCAATCCACCAGGCGGCGCTGTCGTCTTCTTCTATCTCAAGAGCGCTCCTGATTCAGCGACCAACGTGAGCCTCGATTTTCTGGACAGCCGGGATTCCCTGGTCCGGAGGTTTACTCCCAAGCCCCGAGCCCCGAGCACCGATTCCCTCAAAGTGCGTGCCGGGATGAACCGGTTCGTGTGGAACCTGCGCTATCCCGACGCCAGCCGCTTCCAGGGCATGATCTACTGGGCAGGGGGGACGGCCGGGCCCGTGGCGGTGCCGGGTAGCTACAAGGTCCGGCTGACGGTGGGCGATTGGTCGCAGACGCGCCTGTTCGCGGTGCGGCCCGATCCACGCGTCAAGACGACGCCGGAGGAATATCAGCGCCAGTTCGATCTACTCATGAAGATCTCGGGCCGCGTGAGCGCGGCGAACGACGCCGTGCGGCGGATCCGCGAGGTGCACGAGCAGCTCGACGGCGCGGCCACACGCGCGAAAGGACTCCCGGGCGACGGCGGCAAGCGCATCGCCCAGCAGGCCGACTCGATCAAGGGACGCCTCGCCGCGGTCGAGGAGGCGATTTATCAGGTGAAGAATCGCTCGAGTCAGGATCCGCTCAATTACCCGATCCGGTTGAATAACAAGATCGCGGCGCTGGCGGGCGTGGTGGCGGGCACCGACGCCGCGCCGACGGCGCAGGCGGTTCAGGTGTTCGACGAGCTGTCGGCGGCGCTGCAGGTGCAGCTCGACCGGCTGAAGGCCGTGCTCGACGCAGACATCCCGGCATTCAACAAGCTCGTCAAGGAGAGCGACGTCCCCGCGATTATCCTGCGGTGACCTGTTAGAGCCGGTAACGCAGCCCCAGTCCCACGCCGTAGCGCCAGGTGACTCGCCGCTCCAATTCGGACGGCAAGTCACCTGGGTCGAACCACGATTTCGAAAGCACGCCCTCGAACCGAATCGCGCCCGAGAAGCGGTTCGCGATCGGCCATTCGTACTCCGCTGCGGCGACGGCGCCGGCACGGGATCGGTTCTCGGACTCGGCCTTCCACAGGTGGAGGGAGGGTCCCAATTCCATCCTCACCGCTCCGCTCGACCCTATCCCCACCACCTGGAAGTTGAGCAGCAGTTGGCCTTCGAATACCTCTCCGGACGAATTGTCGGTGAGAGTCAAGTCGGGAGCCGAGGCCGTAAGGCCGACGGTTGCGTACGATACCTGTAGTCCCAGACGTGCCCGGCGAATCGCGCGATCCACGCGCACCCCGAACGTGGTAGCATCGGCGGGCCGAACTCTCGTCGGGCCGCTACTGTCATTCGCAGCGCGGGACGATCCACGATAGTGAGTCGCATTGATCTCGAGCCCCACATTCCACTGCGCTGCAACGGGGACGGCGATCACTGCCATGAATATCAGAACCGCTGCTCGAACACGCATTGTCACAAGCCCTCAGTACATGACCAGGTTGATCCAACCATTCGTGATGTTGTTGTCGCCCTTGACGAACCAGTTGTAGCCGGGATAGGTCGAGCCCACGATATCATCTTCGACAGCCGTGCCGACGACGTCATCATTGGTCTTGAAAAACGACGTGATCGCCTGCCAGAAGCTTTTCGCTCCCCTGGCGTATTTGTATGCCTTGATGAGTGCCGTGCTCGAGTCGTTGCCCGCCGTGAGATTGTTGTAGAGGCTGTCGACGACTTTGAAGAGCCGTTCCGCCCGCCCCACGTCGGTCTTGATCTGACACGCGGTATCGTCGTCCTCGACGACGAACACGCGCAGGTTCTGCTGCGGGTGCGCTGCATTGTATTGATCGAGCTGCGTCCTCGAGAACAGCAATACGTTTCCTGACCAATCGAGATCGTTCTGGTCGAACGTGTAGGGCCCGCCCGCGTGCTCACCGGCACGCTGGTAGTCGAAGAGAGAATCGGTCGCACCTTTCTGCCCCAGCATGTGTACCTCAAATTCGGGCGACCCCTTCAACCAGCCTTCAAAGTCTTGTACGAAATGGCTTTTGGTCATGTACAGACCGGGAGCGGGCGGGGGTGGCGGAACGACGTCCCCGATCGGGCCTCCACCGCCGCCGCTGCAATCGACAAAGCATTCCTCGACGCGGCTCGGGGTCTGCGAGAAGTCCGTTTCGACGGGCACGACGGCCAGTACGGGTGTTGTCGGTGGCGCTTTGGGATCGAGCACTTGGCGACGCCCGTGCGCATCGAACGCGATCGGCGGGTCGTCGTCAGTCAAGGCCGTCGCGACGAGGATGTTCTCGTCCCCGGTCCATGACGCCCGGTGCGCGGGGACGGGGATGTAAACCTCGAGCTCGATCGCCGCCTTCGCCTGCTCGGCGATCGATTCTTCGCTCACCCCGCTCTCGCTGGCGATCTGGCGTAGCGCATGGCCGCTGTTCGCGGGCGAGAAAGGTCTGGAACTGGAGCTTGTGCTCGCGGTACGGCGACGCATCGAGCTGGGCTTTCAGGTACGCGCGGAACGCCGCGTTCCGGAGCCCCTTCGCCACGATCTTCGCGAGTGCCTCGGGCCGCTTCGACAGATTGGCAAGGGAGGCGGCGGCCGGGGCGCCGCCGTCCGGCTCGGTCAAGGGTGCGCGGTCGGCGCAGCCCAGCGCGGCCGTGAGTGCGGCAACGGCAAGGATACGGTGCAACATGAGCCCTCCTGGTGAGAGTGGAGGCTCATTGTGTAGGGAGGGGCCAGGAACTCATCGCCGTTTCCTTGCGACTCGGCCCCAAAACACGCGAGATTCCCGGGCCATGCTCGCACTTGCGGTCGATTCGACGTACTGGCAACAACGCGTCGCCTACGAGATCGTTGCCTCGGTCGACGAGCCGAGCGGCGTGCTGAGCGGCAATGTCCGCATCACGTACGTCAATCAGTCGCCCGACACGCTCCGCGACTTCTACGTCCACCAGTACCTGAACGCGTTTCGTCCAGGCTCGCGCTGGGCCGCGGCCGATTCCGCCGAGCAGCGTGTGCGGTTTCAGCACATGCGGGATCCCGACTATGCGTTCGAGCGGATCACCTCCGCGACGGTGATGGGAGGGCGGCGCCCGCCGGACTATCCGTACGCCCCCGACTCGACGATTGCGCATTGGCGGTTGCCGAGACCGCTCGCGCCCGGCGATTCGCTCGTGGTCGACATCGCGTGGCAGGCGCGTCCCTCGACCCTGCCGCGACGTCAAGGACGACAGGGACGGCGCTTCGACTTCGCGCAGTGGTATCCGAAGGTCGTGGTGTATGACAAGTACGGCTGGGAGGATCATCCGCTGTATCCGGCGGGTGAGTTCTACGGGGAGTTCGCAAGCTACGACGTCACGCTCGATCTTGCCGCGGATCAGGTGGTCGGTGCGACGGGCGTGCCCGTGGAAGGTGATCCTGGTTGGGAAAAGGCGGCGGTCGGGGCGGTCGCATCCGGTGGAATCGATTACCAACGGAGCTATTACGGGCGGGCGGGCGGTCAAAACCGATGCGGGGCGATGGCTTCCGGCCGCAAATGCGTCCGACTCTACGCCGATTCCGTCCACCACTTCGCCTTCTCCCTGAACCCCGAGTACCGCTACGAGCAGGGCCGCTACAAGGACGTCGTCGTGCATGTCCTGTATCAGCCCGGCGACAGCGCAACGTGGGGAAAGGGGATCGCGGTCCAGCGGACCGAGACTGCGCTCGCCTGGCTCGATTCGCTGTACGGCAAGTTCGCGTGGCCGCAGATCACGAACGTCCACCGCATCGAGGGCGGTGGCACCGAATTCCCCATGATGATCATGGACGGCAGCGCGGGTCTCGGCCTCATCATCCATGAGCTGGGGCACAACTACACGATGGGGATCCTCGCGAACAACGAATGGCGCGAGGGCTATCTCGACGAGGGATTCACGAGCTTCCAGACCGATTGGTTCTTCGAGACCCACGGCCAGCCGTCACAGTATGCCGACGTCGAGACCGAAATCCTGCTCTGGGATCTCGATCGCTGGAGCGAGCCGGTCTCGATGATCAGCGACCGCTACCGCGACTTCGCGACCTACAACACCATGATCTACGAAAAGGGCGCCCTGTTTTACGAGCAGCTGCGGTACATCGTCGGCGACGGCGTCATGCGCCAGATCCTCCGCACCTACTACGCCCGCTATCGCCTGAGGCATGTGGACGAGGATGCGTTCCGTAGCGTCGCGGAAGAAGTGTCACATCGCGATCTACGATCGCTCTTTGGCCAGTGGCTGCATGGGACGCCGCTGATCGATTATCGACTGGACAAGGTCCAGCGCTGCCGGCTCGCTGATGACCGCTGGCTGACGACGGTCACCATCAGCCGGCAAGGCGACGGCTGGATGCCGGTCGAAATCGGCGATAAGGACACGATCTACGCGCGCGCGACCGGCCAGGCCGAGCGCGAGCGCGTGGAGTTCGTCTCGACTCGCAAGCCGGGACGGCTGATGCTCGATCCCCGGCAGCGCGCGCACGATTGGAACGCGCTGAACAACTACGAAAAGCGCGGGCTGGTCGGGTCACGAGGGAAGGATGTCTTGCGCCTCGAGAATCCGACGCGCCAGGTGTCGCGGCGTGATCGGACCGTGACCGCCTTGCTGCCGCTCGTCTGGTACAACGACTACGGGGGCGTTACGGGAGCCCTGCAGTCGCGCTCGAACTACCTCGGCCGGTTCGAAAAGAACGTCGCGGCGTATTCGTACGCGTTCGACACCAACGCGACACACCGCGAGGGCTTCTATTTCCGCCTCGCCAATCCCGTGAGCCACCCGATCCCGCGGACCGAGGCCAGCGCCGCGGGATGGACCGTCGAAGGACGCTCCGGCATCGCCTTGCACGCCGATCGCGCCCTGCGCGAGCACCTGACCTTCGGCGCCGACCGCCACGCGGGCTTCGATGCCATCTGGATGACGGTGAGCGACCTCGGCTACGTGGACGGGCGGCTTTGGATAACGCGGGGACCATCGAGGCCGGGCCATGGGGCGCGGTGACGAGTCGTCGTGGCGATCGGCTGTGGCGAGCGCGGGCCGCTGTGCGCGGCGGGGTCGTGTACCGCAATCCCGGCCAAGGCCAGCAGACGTCGACGCGCTACGACGTCGAGGGGTTTGCGCGTGCCACCGGTGAAGTGAGCGTACGGACGCGGTACCTCGGTGCTCGTCTGTTCGCCGGCACCTACCTGGCTCCAACGGCGCCGCCGCTGCAACGTCGCATCATGCTGGCCGGCGCCGATCCCTACCAGACATTCACGAATCCCCTGCTGCGCAGCCGCGGGGCGCTGTTCGTCCGTCCCGACTTCCATTATCAGGCGCCGGGCGACGCCAACCTCCGTGCGTTCCGGCCCGACCTGGGTGGCCGCTGGGCCGTCGCGCTGAACCTCGAGGGTACCAAAACGCTCCTGAAAAAACCCGAGGTCGCGCTCATGGCATTTGTGGATGCCGGCCTCGTGGATCCACAGGCGGTGCCGCCGTCGAGGTTGGGCCGATCGTACACCGCGTTGTACGACGGCGGATTCGGGATCGTCGCGCGGCCGCACATCAACGAGCTGGCGTGGACGATGCGTTTCGAGCTGCCCTTCGTCGTCAATCGCTGGGACTACGCGGCCGATGGCCCCGACAAGCGGGTGCGATTCCGGTGGCAAGTGAGCCTGGAGCCGAGCTTTTGAACGACCGGCGCGCATTCTTCCAGAGCACGATCGGGAAGCTGCTCCAGGAGGTCGCGAGGCGCACCGAGGAGCGGGTCGCGCCGAAGCGCTGGTTCCGTCCGCCCGGCGCGGCGCCCGAAGTGGCGTTTGTGGCGGCATGCACGCGCTGCGGCGACTGCATCGACGTCTGTCCGGTGCACGCCATCCTCAAGATGCCGGCGAACGGCGGCGGGCTTGCGGCCGGGACTCCCTACATTGATCCGACTAGGCGCGCCTGTATCGCATGCGAGGATATGCCCTGCGCCCATGCCTGCGAAACCGGGGCCCTAACCCCGATCCCCTGGTCCCAAGTTCACATGGGCATCCTCGAGCTGGATCCACAGCGCTGCATCACATTTCAGGGCGCGGCATGCGGCGTCTGCGCGCGCGCCTGCCCAATCGGTGAGCGTGCCCTCGCGCTCGACGACCGCGGTCGTCCCGTGCTGAAGCCGGAAGGGTGCGTCGGCTGCGGCGTATGTGTGACGGCATGCGTCACGATCCCATCGTCGCTGAAGCTGAGGCTTGCGTGAGCGAGCTGCCCTATCGGGTAGAAAAGCCGTGGGGATACGAGGTCATCTGGGCGAAGGCCGACCGCTACGTCGGGAAGATTCTGCATATCGAGCCGGGGCAGGTGCTGTCGTTGCAGTATCACAACAAGAAGGATGAATCGATCTACGTCCTTTCGGGCGAAATCATCCTGCGAACTCAGCAGGGCGACACGGTGACGGAGCGGCGCGTGCGCGCCGGTGAGGCATTTCACGTTCCTCCCAAACAGATCCATCAATTCGAGGCCGTCGTGGTAACCGATCTCCTGGAAGCTTCCACCCCCGAGCTGGACGACGTCGTCCGGCTCAAAGACCGCTACGGACGGGTGCCATGAAGGTGATCATGCCGATGGCAGGGAAGGGCACGCGGCTCCTGCCGCTGACGAAGCGTGTGCCCAAGCCGCTCGTGAATGTCGCGGGCCGGCCCGTGATGGACTACGTCATGGACGCATTGCGGCGCGCGGGAGAGCTCGACGAGCTGATCATCATCACCGGCCACTTGAAGGAGAAAGTCGAAGAGTACGTCCGAAAGCATTACGACATTCCCGCGCGCTTCATCGAGCAGAAAGTGCTCGACGGGACGGCCGGTGCGGTGAATCTGGCCCGGCCGTACGTCGACGGACCGGTGATCGTGATCTTCGTCGACACGCTCTTCGACGCCGATTTGTCGATCGTGAAGACGACCAAAGCCGACGGCATCATCTGGACGAAGGAAGTGGAGGACTACCAGCGATTCGGGGTCGTCGTGACCGACAAGCAAGGTCACATGACCAGGATCGTGGAAAAGCCGAGTACGCCGATCTCGCGGCGCGCCAACATCGGGCTGCAGTATGTGAAAGACTGGCGCACCCTGTTCGAGGGGGTCGAGCACGTCCTCAAGAGCCCGCCAGGGAAGGGGGGCGAGTTTTACCTGACCGACGCCTTTCAGTACATGGTGGATAAAGGAAAGCAGCTGTTCGT
>QHTW01000012.1:10621-21008 GCA_003220955.1 Gemmatimonadota bacterium
TTCGACCATCGGTCCCAACGTCGCCGTCGAATCAGGCAGCACGATCGAGGGTAGCACGCTCGCCAACAGCATCCTCGGCAGGGGCGTTCGGGTGAAGAATGCCAAGGTCCACGGCTCCGTGATCGGCGACAAGCAGGTCATCGAGGGTCGGGAGGTGAGGGACTCGGTGATGGACGCCGGCGAGCTGGCGCCCGCCCGGTAGTTGTGAACGAGTTTCTCGAGCTGTTCGCCTACAACGCCTGGGCGCACCGCGTCATCTTCGACGCGGTCACTGCCCTGCCGGAGGAGCAGTACCTCCGCGATCTGAAGAGCAGCTTCGGCGGCATTCATGGCACGCTCGCCCATATCGTGTGGGCTGAGCAGCTGTGGCTCCACCGCTGGCTGGGGAAGCCCAATCCGCCGGTGGCCCAAGGAGCCGACTTGCGCACGCTGGCGGACGTGCGGAGCCGGTGGGAGCAGGTCGAACGCGAGCGGGCGGCTTTCGTTGCCGATTTGAACGATGCTCGGCTCGACGATACGCGCGTCGTAAAGCCTTCTACCGGCGGCGAATACGTTCATTCGTTCCGCCAGATGTTCCGGCACTTCATCAATCATTCGTCCTACCATCGGGGTCAGATCGTCGTGTTTCTGCGGCAGCTGGGCCGCGCGGCACCCAACACCGACCTGATCCGCTTCTACCGGCAGACGGGTTGACCCAGGCGGGAACCCAGAGTTACTTACTGACCGTTCAGTTAGTAACTTTTGGAGACTCCGATGCCCGCACCCGCTGTGAAACGTCGTCCGTCTCGTGCTGCGCGTCCCCGCTGGCGCCGGCGCAAGAGCGCCCGTCCCGAAGAAATTATCCACGCGGCCTTGGAGGTCTTTGCCGAAAGGGGATTTGCCGCGACCAAGCTCGCGGATGTCGCGCGCAAAGCGGGCGTCACGAAGGGCACGATCTACCTCTATTTCGAAAACAAGGAAGCGCTGTTCAAGGCGCTGATCCGCGAGACGATCGTGCCGGTCATCGCGCAGGGTGAGGCGCTCGCGAAGAGCTTCACCGGCACCGCGCGCGACCTGTTCGAGAAGCTCGTCCGCGATTACTGGCGCCTCGTCGGTGAAACCGCATTGGCTGGCATCCCGCGGCTCATGATCGCTGAAGCCGGGAACTTCCCGGAGCTGGCCCGCTTCTACTACGAAGAAGTCGTCACACGCGGTCATCGCCTCATGTCGGGCGTGTTGGAGCGGGGGATAAAAGCGGGCGAGTTTCGGAAAGTGGATCTCGCCGTCGCGACGAAGCTCGCCATGTCGCCGCTCATGCATGCCGTCGTCGCGCGTAAGGCGTTCGCGCACTGCATGCCCGAGGGCTTCGACGTTGCCAGGTATCTCGACACTCACATCGACCTCTATCTCCATGGCATCAGCAAGTAAGGCATCGATCGCACTGCTCCTCGCGCTGAGTGGCGCGGCTTCGTTGCGGGCGCAAGCGCCCGCCCCCCTGCGACTCTCATTCGTCGACGCGGTGCGCCATGCGTCGGGTGCGAGCGTCGACACCGCCCCGGCGGCCGTGACGATCGCCGGATTTCGCAGCGACGCTGCCGGCGCGCGCGTGCGCGAGGCACGTGCCGCCCTGCTGCCGAATCTGGCGTTCACGGGCTCCTGGGTGAATCGCACGTTCAATCCCCAGACACTCGGATTCAAGATCCCGGGGTTCAGCCTCCCGTCGCTGGTGCCGCCGTTCAACGCCTATGACGGGCGGGCGCGCGTCACGCAGACGCTGTTCGACCTGTCGAGCGTGAGTCGCGTCAGCGCCGCGCGCGGTCAGCTCAGCGCAGCCAATGCGGAGCGGACCGCCGTCATCGAGACGGCCGCACAAAACGTGGCGCTGGCGTATGCGCGCGCCGCGCGTGCCCAGGCGGTGGTCGAGGCCCGTCACGCCGATTCGGTGCTTGCCGCGGAATTGGTTGGTCTCGCCGTCGCGCAACAACAGGCGGGCGTGAGCGCCTCGATCGACGTGACCCGCGCCCGGACGCAGTTGGCCGACGCGGCCGGCCGTCTCGTCGTCGCGGCCAATCAGCTCGATCGCGCGAAGATCGATCTCGCGCGCGCCCTCGGCATCGATCCGAACACATCCATCACCCTGGCCGACAGCCTGAGCGCTCAGCTCGGTGCCGCCGACGTGCCGGCCGACCGCGGCACGGCCGTGACGCAGGCGGTTGCGACGCGACCCGATCTGCTCGCCGAGCAGGCGCGTGGCCGGGCGGCGCGGCAGGCGGCGAGCGCCATCTCGGCCGAGCGGCTGCCGCGTCTCGATATCGAGGCCGACTACGGGTTCAGTGGCCTGCGCGTCCCAGATGCCGTTGGTACGCGGCAGGTGGCGGTCGAGGTCACGTTGCCCATCCTCGACGGTTTTCGACGCGAGGGGCGGCGGGCTGAGCAGGAGGCCGTGGTGCGCGAGTCCGACGTGCGCGTGCACGACCTCCGCCAGCAGGTGTCTGCCGACGTCGATGGAGCACTGCTCGACCTGCGCTCGGCGGGCGCCCAGCAGCAGATCGCCGTCGAGCGGCTGCAGCTGGCCGCCCAGGAGGTTTCGGAGGCACGCCAGCGTTTCAGAGCCGGCGTCGCCGGCAATATCGAAGTCATCAACGCTCAGTCTTCACTGCTCCGCGCGCGTGACGCGGACATCGATGCGCGCTTCGCGGCGGTATCGGCGCGCATTGCGCTGGCCCGTTCGGTGGGCAGCGCGCGGACCCTGCATTAAGGAACAGGACAATGGCAACGACGATGGAACCGACAGAAACCAGGACTCGGCCCACACCCGCGGCGCCTCCGGCCGCCCCGCAGAAGCCGGCCCCCAAAAGCTCCCGGCGGACCGTCTTCCTCATCATGGGCGTGATCCTGGCCGGGCTGCTCCTCTTTGGCGTACGGAAATGGTGGTTCAGCCGGTCGCACGTGTCGACCGACAACGCCCAGGTGGACGGCCACATCGTGCCGATCCTGCCCAAGGTCGGCGGCTACGTCGCGGAGGTGCGCGTCGAAGAGAACCACGCGGTGAAGGCCGGCGACACGCTCGTCGTGCTGGATGACCGCGACTTCCGCTCCCGCCTCGCCCAGACGGAAGCGGATCTCGCCGCGCTGCTGGCCACGGTCAGCTCGCGGACGCGCGTGGGGCAGGCTGAGGCCGCCGTCGCCCAAGCCCAGGCGAACGCGCTCAAGGCCACCGCCGATCTGGCGCGCATCGAGCCGCTCGCGCTTCAGAACGTCGTGAGCCAACAGCAGCTCGATGGGGCGCGCGCCGCCGCCACGGCGGCGCAGGCGCAGCTCGCCCAGGCGCAGGCGATGCTCGTCGGCGCCGATGCTCGTGTCGCGGCGGCCCGCGCGTCGCGCGATCAGGCCGCGTTACAACTCTCCTACACGCGCGTGATCGCGCCGTCCAACGGCGTCGTCTCGAAGAAGACCGTCGAACTGGGGCAGCTCGTGCAGCCGGGCCAGCCGCTCATGAGCGTCGTGCCGCTCGAAGACGTCTGGGTGACGGCGAACTTGAAGGAGACGGAGACCGCCGACGTCACGCCCGGCGACTCGGCCGACGTCACCGTCGATGCGTACAAGGGGGTCCACTTCCGCGGCCACGTCGAGAGCCTGGCGCCCGCGACCGGCGCGAAATTCTCGCTGCTGCCGCCCGACAATGCCACGGGCAACTTCACCAAAGTGGTGCAGCGCATTCCCGTGCGGATTCACTTGGATAGCGCGCCCGACCCGATGCATCCGCTGCGACCGGGCATGAGCGTCGTCGCGACCATCAAGACGCACTAGGATGACCGCCGCCGCCTTACCGCTGTCCGCTGCGCCGGACCGCTATCGCTTCAAGTACATCATCGCGATAACGGTGTCGCTCGCGTCGGTGCTGGAGCTGCTCGACACCAGCATCGTCAACGTGGCGATTCCGCACATGATGGGAAACCTGGGGGCGACACTCGATCAGATCGCGTGGGTGTCGACCGGATACATCGTCGCGAACGTGATCGTGCTGCCCATCACCGGATGGCTCTCGGCGTATTTCGGCCGGCGCCGCTATTTCGCCGGCTCGATCGCGCTGTTCACGCTCGCGTCGTTCCTGTGCGGTAACGCCGGGTCGCTCGGGGCGCTGATCTTCTGGCGTATCGTGCAGGGCCTGGGCGGAGGCGCTCTCCTCTCCACCTCGCAGGCGATCTTGTACGAGGAGTTCCCGCGCGAGGAGTACGGGACGGCGATGGCGATCTTCGGCGTCGGCGTGATGGTCGGCCCAACGCTGGGACCCACGGTCGGCGGCTGGATCACCGATACCTACGGCTGGCCGTGGATCTTCTACATCAACATCCCCTTTGGGATGCTCGCCCTGGCACTGACGATGTCGTTCATCAACGACTCGCGGTACCAGCAACGCGCCGACCGGGTCGACTTCGTGGGACTGGGCCTGCTGGCGGTCGGGATCGGCGCCTTGCAGACGATGCTCGAGCGCGGGGAGCGGCTCGATTGGTGGGCGTCCGGGCAGATACGATTTCTGGCAATCGCCAGTGTGGTCTCGCTGATCACGTTTATCTGGCACGAACTACGCACGGAGCACCCCGTTGTCGACCTGCGAATTCTCAAAAGTCGGCAGCTCGCGGTCGGAGTGGTGTTCGGGCTTGTGCTGGGCGTGTGCCTGTACGCGACGGTGTTCGTGCTGCCCGTCTATCTCCAGAACATCCGCAACTTCACGGCGAATCAAACCGGTCTGGTGATTCTGCCGGGCGCCCTTGCCAGCGCGTTTACGATGGCGGTGATGGGTCGCACGACCGGGAAATTTGACGCACGATTGTCGATCACCGCAGGCGTCGGGATCTTTGCGCTCTCAATGTGGAAGCACGCGCACTTCACGACCGAAAGCGGCATGTCCGATTTCTTCTGGCCGCTCATTTTCCGCGGCGTGGGACTCGGCCTGATCTTTGTGCCGCTGACAAACCTGGCGCTCGCCGATCTGCCGATGTCCAAGATCCCCAACGGGACGGGGCTCTTTAACCTCATGCGGCAGCTGGGCGGCAGCGTCGGCATCGCGCTGTCCGCGACGCTGTTGCAGCGGTTCACGGCGATTCATCGAGCCGATCTGGCCGCCAACGTCACGCTGTACAACGAAGCGACCCGCGAGCGGCTCGCGCAGGTCACCCAGGCGCTCATCGCGCGCGGGGAACTGCCGGCGATCGCCCAAACCAAGGCGATCGGATTCTTGAACGGGGTCGTGACCAGGCAGGCGATGATGCTGTCGTTCGAGCAGCTCTTCCTGTTGTTCGGAACCCTGTTCGTGTTGTCGCTGGCGCTGTTGCCGCTGATGCACAAGAGTCGCGGCGTCGGATCGGCCGGAGCGGGGGCGCATTGAGCAAGCTCCAGTTCGCGGCGCGGCTCGCGATCGTCGGCGGGCTGTGGACGTTGTTTCACATTTATGTGGGTGCCCATCTGCTCGGCCCCGCGCCGCTCGCCGGCCTGCCGCGCGGGCTTGCCTGGACGGCGGTGGTGCTCGTCGCCTGGCTGCCGCTCGTTGCCCTCGTCACTGCCCGTCGGGAGGGTGTGGCTGGCCCGAGCCTCGGGCGCATGATGCGTGTCCTCAACTGGGCCGCATACACGGCGATGGGGCTGTCGTCCCTGCTCATCGTGTTCTTCATCGCTACCGATCTGTTGCGACTGCCCGACACCGCCAGCGTCGCGCTCGCGGTCGTGAGTGCAGCCGCGTTTCTCACCGTGCTGGGCATCGTCCTCGCGCGACGCCCGCGCGTGGTTCGCGTGACGGTACCGATCGCTGATCTTCCCAGCGACCTCGCGGGCTTTCGGATTCTCCAGCTCAGCGATCTGCACATCGGACCCACGATCCGGCGCCGGTTCGTCGATGCCGTTGTCGACCGGGCAAACGCGTTACGGCCGGATCTCGTGGCGGTGACCGGCGACGTCGCCGATGGACTCGTGCCGGAGCTGCGCGAGCATGTGGCCCCGCTCGGTCGCCTCCAGGCGCCGTACGGCTCGTACTTCGTCACGGGCAATCACGAGTACTACTGGGATGTGCGTGGCTGGATCGCTGAGCTGCGGCGACTCGGAATGGACGTACTCTCGAACGAACATCGACTCGTGCAGCGCGGGGCGGGGCGCCTGCTGCTTGCCGGCGTCACCGACCTCTCGGCGGCTTCCGATCCCGCCGCTGCGGCAGCCGGTGCACCGCCGAGCGATGTGCGCGTACTGCTGGCGCACCAGCCGCGCAGCGCGTTCGCCGCCCAGGCGGCGGGCTACGACCTGCAACTGTCGGGGCACACGCACGGCGGCCAGTACTTCCCGTTCAATCTGCTCGTGCGGCTATTTCAACCGTTTGTCGCCGGACTGCATCGCCTGGAGTCGATGTGGCTCTATGTGAGTCGGGGAACCGGCTACTGGGGTCCGCCTCTCCGGCTCGGTGCGCCGGCGGAGATCACGCTGCTCGAGCTTCAGCCATCGCCGCAGTGACCAAGAGGGCGCGCACGATGCCGAGCGCGCCCTTGTCGTTTTCATACCACTCTGTCGGCAGATGGGCGTCGCCCGCTCGACCCCCCGCTCCCAGGGCGACAGCCGGGACACCGAGCGCGATCGGGAAATTGGCGTCGGTGGAGGCGCACGCGAGCTGATGCTCGTGGCCGACGGCCCGGGTCGCGGCGACGGCGGTCTGCACGAGCGGGTGACTGCGCGGCGTCAGCCCCGATGGCCGGTCGCCGACGCGCTGGATCTCCATCGTCAATGGAGCCGTGCCGGGGAGCCGGTGCCGATTTTCCTCATCGCGCGCGTCGGCGACCACTGCCTGAAGCGTCTCATCGATTCGCTGGAGCGAGCGCGGATCCTCGCTGCGCAGATCGACCTCGAACCACGCTGTTTGGGGGATCGAGTTGAGACTGGTGCCACCTCCAAGTCGCACCACCGCGTCTGTCGTGCGCGGGACGGCGTTCGTGGGGTGATCGGCTAACGCCGCGACAGCCCGTCCCACGGCGCTGGCGGGATTCGCGACGCCAAAGGCGGCCCACGAGTGTCCCCCGGGCCCCGTGTACGTGATCCGGTAGCGTCGAGCCCCCAGCGCGCGGTGGACGATGCGTTCGATGCCGGCGCCGTCCAGCGCGATAAAGGCGGACGGTCGGACGGCCGGACGGTCGGACGGGCCTAACAAATGCCGCACCCCACGGAGATCGCCGGAACCCTCCTCACCCACGGTCGCGGCAAACAGGATAGGGCGCGCCGTGGCCACGCGAGCGCGGGTGAGTGCTTCCCCGAGCGCCACCAGCGCCGCGAGGCCGCGCGCATTGTCGGCGATGCCCGGTCCTTCGAGACGTGGCCCGCGCCGCGCCACGGAGACGTCCAGCTCGGGCCCAAAGACGGTGTCGAGGTGGGCCGAAAGGATCACGCACGCGTCGTGGAGGGGCGCAGCCTGCTGCGCCCCTCGGTTGATGTACCATCCCCGCACGTTTCCCACTTCATCCACGTGCACGTCCTGCAATCCGATTTCGCCGAACATTTCCGTCACGCGCGCGCCGCGTGCTGCCTCCGCACCCGTGGGTGCCGGGATGGCCGACAGCGCTGCCTGGCGGGCGAGCGTCGCCTCGTCCGAGCGCTCGATGTGCGCTCGGGCGGCGCGGATCCGCTCATTGGCGAGAAGCGCGGCAATCACGGTGCCAAACTATGATGTCGTATGGCGCGGGTGCAACTTGACCTGGATTGGGGCCGGGGCGACACTAGATCCATGGAGGAGCGGCAGCTCATCTACGACTGGAACAGCGCCGGCGGTACCGACGGTCATTTCGATTGGACGCGAGCCCGGGTCGACCTGAACGACGAGACGCTGCGCGACGGACTGCAGTCGCCGTCGGTCACGGATCCGTCGCTCGAGGTCAAGAAGCGGCTGCTGCACCTGATGGCCGACCTCGGGATCGTCGCGGCAGACATCGGCTTACCAGGCGCCGGCCCGCGGGTCGTCGAGCAGGTGCGCGCGCTGGCGCGGGAAATCCGTGATCACAAGCTTCCGATCGCTCCGAACTGTGCGGCCCGTACCGTGCTTGCGGACGTGGAGCCGATCGTGCGCATCTCGGACGAGGTCGGCATCAAGATCGAAACGGCCACGTTCATCGGCTCCTCGCCGATTCGGCAGTACACGGAGGACTGGACGCTCGACCGGATCGTCGCCGCGACCGAGGAGGCGGTGACGTATGCGGTCAAGCACGGCCTGCCGGTCATGTACGTCACGGAAGACACGACACGGGCTCGCCCCGAGACGCTCAAGGTATTGTACGGCGCCGCGATCGAGTGCGGCGCGGGTCGGATCTGTCTCGCCGATACCGTGGGGCATGCAACGCCTGACGGCGTAAAGGCGTTGATAAAATTCGTCAAGCGGGAAATCGTCAAGCAGCACCCCGTAAAAATCGACTGGCACGGGCATCGCGACCGCGGGATGGGGCTGATCAACTGTCTGGCGGCGATCGAGGCGGGCGTGGACCGCGTGCACGCGACGGCACTCGGCGTGGGGGAGCGGGTGGGCAACGCCGAGATGGATCTGTTGATCGTCAATCTGAAGCTGTTGGGCGCGCACCCGGCCGATATCCGAAAGCTGCCCGAGTACTGCCGGCTGGTTGCGGATGCGGTCGGCGTGCCGATTCCGGTGAACTATCCCGTCGTCGGGACCGACGCATTCCGGACCGGGACCGGCGTCCACGCCGCCGCGATCATCAAGGCGAAGAAAAAGGGCCACACCTGGCTTGCCGATCGGGTGTACAGCTCCGTCCCGGCCGAGGAGTTCGGCTTCGAGCAGCGCATCGAGATCTCTCCGGTGTCGGGCCTCTCGAACGTGAAGTATTGGCTCGAGCATCATGGCTACGATCCCGACGACGAAGCGGCCTGCCGCACCCTGTTCGACGCGGCGAAGCGGACCGATCGGGTGCTGTCCGACGAGGAATGCCACCGGTTGTTGCACACATGAGCTTCCGCGACATCGAGAAGTCGTTTTTCGATCTCTACTGGCAGCTGGATCCCGTTGCCGCGACCCAGGCCGGCGTGCCGGGGCACGACGATCGCTACGGCCGCTTCAGTCCCGCGGCGCTCGCGCCGCATCTCGCCGCGCTCAGATCGGTTGCCTCCGCGCTGGAAGGAGCGAACGCCGCCGAGCTGGATGAGGAGATCGACCGCACCGCGCTGCTGAACGAAATCCGCGTCATGCTGCGGCGATTCGAGAAGCTCAAGCCCCAGGCCAAGAATCCGGAGTTCTGGCTCTCGCATTTGCTCGGTGGGCTGCATCACCTGCTGCTCTCCGCCGACCGGACACCCGCTGAGAAAGCCGCCGCAGCGATCGGGCGGCTCGAGGACATCCCTGAATTCCTCGACGATCTCAAGGCCTCGCTGGACGAGCCGGTGCGCGTCTTCGTCGAGACGGCGCTGCGAATGACCGAAGGTGGCCGCTTGCTCATCACGGAGATGGCCGCCGCGCTCGGCGCGCAGGCGCCGATGCACTCGCCGCGCCTGTCGGCCGCGGCGGAGCAGGCGAGCGCCGCGTTGCTCGCGTTCGACTCGAATCTTGAGCGCTGGCTGGAGATCGGGACGGAGCACTTCGCGATCGGCGAGGAAGCGTTCAATTTCCTGCTGCACTATCAGCACGCGCTCCGCGACACGGCGCCCGAGTTGTGGCGCTACGGGCTGCACCTCAAGGAAGAGATCGAGGCGGATCTGGTGCGGCTCGCGGGACGGCTGGACGGGAAGCCCTGGCCGGAGCTCGTGGACAAGTTGCGCGGCGACCACCCCGCGCCGAGCGAGCTGGTGGACGCTTACGCGAAGGAAATGGCGCGCGCCCGCGATTTTGTGGAGCAGCGCAAGCTCGCGCCCATTCCCAAGGCGCCGCTCGGCGTGATTCCCACACCGGCGTTCATGCGTCCGGTGATTCCGTACGCTGCGTACGACAGCCCTGGGGCCTACAGCCGTAATCGCACCGGCTGGTTCTACGTCACGGTGCCCGACGCGCGCCTGCCGAAGGAGCAGCAGGAGCGGATTCTGCGCGACCACTGCCGGTACGAGCTTGCCGCCACCGCGCTGCACGAAGGCTACCCCGGGCATCATCTGCAGCTCGTCATTGCGAAAGAGCTGCCGTCGCACGTGCGCAAGAATCTCTGGACGCCCCTCACCGTCGAAGGTTGGGCGCTCTACTGCGAAGACATGATGGGTGAGGAAGGCTTCTACGCCTCCGACCAGGAGCTGTTCTTCCAACGCGTGCATCTGCTGTGGCGCGCGATGCGCATTCTGCTCGACGTCGGCCTACACACGCGCGGCATGACCCGCGAGCAGGCGGTCGATCAGATGGTGAACGAGTTGCACGTGGAGCGCGGCAATGCGGAGGCGGAAGTGCGGCGCTACT
>QHTW01000177.1 GCA_003220955.1 Gemmatimonadota bacterium
AGCGCCAGATATCCCCGCAGATCCAGGGCCTTGAAGTTGGATGTGCTGATGTTCAGCGCCAGCACCGGCTTGCTGAGGCGTTCGAGGCGCATGAATCCCGTCAATTCGGCGCGTCCCTCTTCGCTGGTCGCGGTAAGGCTGTCGACGCGAATCGTATCGCCGCGCAGCGACAGGCCGCCGTTCATGTTTGTGTAGCGCACGTTGAGCGCCGGGATCGTAGCCGCCGCGTTGCCGATCTGGAGTCCGCCGCGCAGCCGCGGCGCTTCCCACGTGCCGCCGATGCCCAGGTCTGCGCTGAACACACCGGCGACTTGCCGGACCGTCGTGGTCACAGCGGCGAGCACGCCGAGATCCACGCTGTCGGCGCGCGCCTGGACAGAGAGCGTATCCGGCAGCTGCCGTTGGGCAACCGGTACGAGAGCGAGGTCGAGCGGCAGATGCGCGGTGACGTTCAGGATCTGCTGCCCCGACCGCCACAAATGCACCTCGCCGTTCAGCCGGCGGTTGCGGTAGTCGATGATCCCGTCCATGAACGGCGCGCGGAAGGATCCGAACGCGGCGTCCGAG
Source organism: Gemmatimonadota bacterium (assembly GCA_003220955.1). Taxonomy (GTDB): domain Bacteria; phylum Gemmatimonadota; class Gemmatimonadetes; order Gemmatimonadales; family GWC2-71-9; genus 20CM-2-65-7. The sequence continues at coordinate 568 of QHTW01000177.1, forward strand.
AATGCGAAGGACCCGCTATAGAGTGGATTGGCGCGCGTTCCCGTTGCGGACATGGTGGCGGTGACGACGCCCGCCACTCCCAGCGTGTCGCGCTCCGTGAGCGCGTAAATGCCGGTGAGCGGGAAGCTCTCCAGCGATACGCGCGCGTTGATCGGACCGCGGACTGGCACCTCGCCCGAGAGGGCCAGGCGACCGGCCCCCGCGCCATTCTTGAGCGCGGCGGAGTCCACACGAAGCATAGAATCGCTAAACGCCAGCGTGGCCGGCCGCTCCAGGAACCACACGCCACTCGGCAGGAGCACCGCTAGCGAGTCCACGACCGCATGCTGAGTCGTCCCACTGCCACCGGGCTGTGCGTAACGGCCGCCTGCCAGGAAGGCGCCCAGATCGCCGACGCGCGAGCGCGCGAACCAGGTGAGCGAATCGCGCGTGCCGCGCGCGTGCGCGGCCGCGTCACCGAATCCCAGCCGGCCATAGCCCAGCGAGTCGAGCTTGGCGTCAACCACTAACGTCGGGATCGGTCCCGGCTGATAGGCGAGCGTGCCTTCGCCTTTCGGCAGACGCCACCCGCGCCACTGCAGGTCGGCGACACTCGCATTGGCACCGAGGGACATCGAGTCGAGCGCCCCGTCCAGGGTCAGCCGCACCTGCGCCGAGCCTCTGAGCTTCGCGTCGTTCGATGCCGCCACGAGACTTGGCCCAGCGAACCAGGTGACAAGCGAATCGAGGACGCTGAGACTGTCGGCCGCAAAATCGAGGACCAACGTGCCGTGGTCCGGTCGCCGCCATGCGAGCGAACCACTCCCGCCTGTGAGCAAGCCCGGCTGTTGCAGCTGGAGGGAATCGACGTAGAGCCGACGATCCGCGAAATGCACCCGCGTGGCCCCGGTATCAATCACCGCGCCGGCGAAGAGCGAAGGCGCGAGCAGGAGCGAGAATGCGCCGGTGGGGCCCGTGACGCTGTCGGCGAGAGCGGTGCCGGTCGCCGTGAACGCGAGTCGCGAGGGCGGAGCCCCACGCCGCGTCAGCCACCGCTGCAGGTTCACGTCCTGTGCGTGGAGGGTGAACTCGCGAACCCCGTAGCCGGGGTGAGCGCCGTGCGCGCCGAGCAGCAACCTGCCGTCGCCGCGCACGCCGCCACCACCACCCACCATGTCGAGGTCGGCGTGGGTTTCGAGACCACCGATATCGCCGCTCGTTCGGATTGTGCCGGTAAGGCTGCCTCGCAACGGAAAATCCCTGATCCGGCCGGTCAGCCCGTCGAGCGACAGCGAGTCCGCGCGGACGTCGCTGGAGATGCCCAGCACGCCCGTCCGGAAGTCGAGTCCCACGACGCCGCGCACCACGCTTGCGGGCCGGTCGCCGTCGTGATGACGCAGCGTGCCGCTGAACATCACGTTCTTGAGAGTTCCGGTGAGCGTTCCCGACGCGTCGAGCTCGCCCTGCAGATCGAACCCCGGCACCAGTCGGCGTACGGTGCCGATATCAATGCGCCCCGCCGTGACGGCGAACGGTTGGAACGCGAGATCTTTGCCCGCCAGACTGATCTCACCCTTGCCCCGGATCTGGCTCTCGGGCCAGCCGGGAACCAGCGAGTCCCGGAAGGACCAGTCGGTCTCGATCTTCAGGGCGCGCATCGGCCCATCCACAATGGTCTGCCCCGTCAGCCGGCCATAAAACGGCAGCGAATCGATGTAGACGCGCGGCAGGTCGAGGGAGAGGTCGTGCGCGGTGAGATCGCCCTCACGGAGCGCCACGAGACCCGAATCCGCGGCACTGAAGGCCGAGACGTGCCCGGTGAGCCGGCCCTGGCCGAATGTCAGGTCGAGGGGCCGCAGCTGAATCTCGAGGACGCGGCCGCCGTGCGACGCGAGCGTCACGCCGCCATGCAGCACGGCTTGGTCCGGGAACCGCGGGTCGATGAAGCGGACGTCGGAAAGCGTCGCCGAGTCGGCCTGCAGCGCGAGATTCCAGAGCAGCGTGTCGCGTGGCCATTGCACGGTCCCGCGCGCGCGGAACTGCGTGCCAGGGAAGCGGACGCGCGACAGATCGACGTCGAGCGTGTGCCCGTCGATCGTCACGCGGCCGACGACGTCGGCGATGGACAGCTTCGGGTCGCTGCTCTCGGTGGCGAGCCGGAGGACGTCGATCCGGATGCCCTTCTCGCGCGGCGCCTGGATGCGCATCGCCGCGAGCCGCGCATTGAGGTGCTCGAACCGGCGCACGCGGTAGCGCCCGTCTTCGCCGGAGAACTCGATCTCTTCGTTGGCGTGCGACACCTGGCCGTGCTTTTGCAGCCGCAGCGTGAGCGAGCCGTCCTGGATTTGGACGTTGCGCAGCAGGATGAGCGAGCGGGGGCCCGGCGGGCCCAGCGGCTTCACCGTGACGGTGTCCTTCTCGCCAAGCCGCAGCAGCTCGTCGAAGTTTGTCTTGCCGTTGGCGTGCTGCACGATATTGATGATGGGCCGGTCGAGCCGCA
>QHTW01000013.1:0-9682 GCA_003220955.1 Gemmatimonadota bacterium
CACCGAGGTGAAGCGGTTCGACTGGTACCGCGGCTATCACGTGGGCGGCCGCTCGCTGATGTGGGGGCGCCAGAGCTATCGCTGGAGCGACTTCGATTTCGAGGCGAACGCGCGCGAGGGCATCGGCGTCGACTGGCCGATTCGGTACGCCGATATCGCGCCCTGGTACGATCATGTCGAACGGCATGCGGGGATTTCCGGATCGCAGGAGGGTATGGCCCAGCTTCCCGACGGACAGTTTCAGCCGGCCATGCCGCTCAACTGCGGCGAAGAGCTGATCGCCGGCCGACTCAAGCAACATTTCGACGGCCGCCGGCGCATCATCCCCGGTCGCACCGCGAATCTCACACAGCCGCTGCCGGGGCGCGCGCCCTGCCAATTTCGCAACGCGTGCTGGCTCGGCTGCCCCTTCGGTGGGTACTTCAGCACGCAGTCTTCCACGCTGCCGGCGGCCATGGCGACGGGACGGCTGACGCTGAAGCCCTTCGCGATCGTCACCGAAGTCTTGTACGATCGTAACCGGAAGCGCGCGACGGGTGTGCGCGTGCTCGATGCGGTCACGAATCAGACGACGGATTACACCGCCAAGATCATCTTCCTCTGTGCGTCCACGCTGAACTCCACCTGGCTGCTGCTTCGCTCGGCCACCGACGTCTGGCCCGGCGGCCTTGGCTCGAGCTCCAACGCGCTCGGTCGCAATCTCATGGACCACCATTTCCGCGCGGGTGCGTCAGGCACTATCGAAGGCCTCGACGACAAGTACTACTACGGCCGGCGTCCGACGGGATTCTACATCCCGCGCTATCGCAATCTGTTCGGCGACAAGCGGGACTACCTGCGCGGCTTCGGATACCAGGGCGGCGCGAGCCGGCAGGGATGGTCACGCGCCGTCGCCGAGCTCGGCGTGGGCGGCGCGTTCAAGGATGCCGCGGCGCAGCCGGGTGCGTGGACGATTGGCGGCACGGCCTTCGGGGAGATGCTTCCGAACCCAGCGAACCGGGTGACCATCGACACCGCGAAGAAAGACAAATGGGGACTGCCCGTGCTCGCGATCGACTGCGCCACGGGCGAGAACGAGCGCTTGATGCGCAAGGACATGATGAACGACATGGCCGAGATGCTCGAGGCGTCCGGCGTGAAGGACGTGCGGACCTACGACAACGGGTCCTGGCCCGGGATGGGGATTCACGAAATGGGCACCGCGCGCATGGGCCGGGATCCCAAGACCTCGGTACTCAACGCGCACAATCAGGTGTGGGACGCGCCGAACGTCTTCGTGACGGACGGCTCGTGCATGGCATCGACGGCCTGTCCGAATCCCTCGCTCACCTACATGGCGCTGACGGCCCGCGCGGCGGACTTCGCCGTCAACGAGCTGAAGCGCAACAACCTGTAATACGCCGGGAGGCTTTATGACGAATGCAATCGATCGGCGCGAAGCGATCCGGCGGGTGACGGCGATGTTGGGGGGCGTTGTGTTCGTCGGTAGCGGTGATCTCCTCACCGCGGTCGAGCACGCGCATGCCCGTGTTGCGGCGGCGCGCAAGCAGATCGGAGCCTTCACGGCGCAGGACATCGCGTTGCTCGATGAAGTCGCCGACACGATTCTCCCTGAGACAAAGACGCCGGGGGCGAAGGCGGCGAAGGTCGGTCCGTTCATGGCGGTGATGGTGACGGACACCTACGACGAGCAGCAGCAGGGAATCTTCCGCGACGGAATGCGGAAACTGAACGAGGCCGGGTTCATGACGAAGACGCCGGCAGAACGATTGGCGCTGCTCGAGCAGTTGGACCGGGAAGCGAAGGCCTATATGGACACCCGAGCCCGAGGCGCACCGACGCATTACTTCCGCCAGATGAAAGAGCTCACGCTGCTGGGCTACTTCACCTCGGAGATTGGCTGCTCGCAGGCGATGCGCTATCGAGAGACGCCGGGGCGGTTCGACCCCTGTGTGCCGTACACGCCGGGCGAGACGGCGTGGGCGGGCCACGCGTAGAAATCCCTAATCGCGTCGCGTGGTCTCTTGAGCTGCGCGTACCTTAAGTAACGGACGCGCCACCGTCGCTCGACGCGCGCCAGCCGCGCGAGCCGGCACACCATCCCAGCCGCACGAATCGTTGGATGCGGGTTTGGACACGGGCACTGGGAGCTGCACAACCAGTTCCGTGTCCCGTTCGGTTTCGGCGCTGCAGCAGCTGATCCTGCTGCCATGCGTCTCGGTGAGCCGGCGCGCCAGCGGCCAGGCGCTGTCAGGGACCTCGTCGCGCACAGTGATGACGACGTGATCGTCCTCAAGCACGACGCGCACGAGGTTACGTTTCGTCAGCGAGTAGAGGGAGGCGCAGTCAAGGACGTCGCCGATGACGTCCGCGACCGGGAACAGGTCACGTCCCGCGTCGGTGGACGAGTCAACCAGATCGACGATCATCCTGTGTCCACGTCGCGCGAGATCCGGAGCTACCCTCTCGAGCACGGTCTCCATGACGTCCGACAGTGTTGGCAGCCGCAGTTGCTGGTGGGTCGACATTGTGAACGCTCCCGATAGGGTCGCTATGCCTAGGGGAATCCCGCGAACGGTGAGACGAAACAAGACGGTGGAGGTGAAAACAACTAATCCTTCGATGGAATCGGGGCTGCAACCGAAGGACTAGTGCTTCTGGAGGACTCATTGTGGCGCCGTGGCTGCCAGGTAGCTTCTCCTCGGGGTTTCCCGAATGTCAACCGCGCGTCTGCTCTCCGGTCGAGAGGAGCATAATCCCATGTCTGATTCTCGTTCCCCCACCACCGACCGCCGCCGATTCGTCGGCACGGTCGCAAGCCTGGGCGCAGGCTTGGCCCTCGGCGCGGACTCTCGCGCGCAGCAATTGTTCGTCACGCAGCAATCCGCGGGCGCGTCGGATGCGTGGCTCGATCAACTCAAGGGCAAGCACCGCCAGCTGTTCGATGTCCCGGAACCGGAGGGCGGAACCGCGCTGCGCCACCTGCGCAACTATCTCGATGCCTGGCGCAATGCGTTCGGGGTTGGCGAGAAGGACGTCAGCGTTGTCGTGGCGCTGTACGCGCGGACCACGCCGCTTGGCCTCCAGGACGCGATGTGGGAGAAGTACCAACTCGGCGCTGCCCTGAGCCTCACGGATCCCACGACGAACGCGCCCTTGGTCCGCAACTGGTTCGCGCATCCGAAGCCCGGCGACCCTGTCGCCGACGGCGAGCCTGGGACCTCCATGGAAGCCCTGCAGCAGCGAGGCGTACTATTCGCGCTCTGCAACAATGCGTTGACCCGTTGGGCGGCGCGGCTCGAGAAGAGCGGGATGGGTGCAGCGGCGGCCGTCCATGCCGACCTGGCCGCGCACGCATTACCAGGCGTGGTCATCGTTCCAGACGTGCTCGTCGCGATGACCAAGGCGCACGAACGGGGCTTTGCCTACGTGCGATCCTGACGGACCGAGTAGCTCTCGATTCGTAATCCAGTACGGCCAGCGCGCACCAGCGCTGGCCGTTCTGTTTCAGCTTTTGGCACCACCGGATCCAGGACGGCCGTGGGGGGTAGATTACGTACTATATCGAGCGTCGATATATTGGGAGTCATCGTTCGGGAGCCAGGGAGGCAGCCATAGTCACGAAACGACACACAGGCCGGCTGCCGGAGGCATACCTGCCTCTGCCCCCCGCAACGTTCCATATCCTGCTCGCACTCGCGGACGGGGAGCTGCACGGCTACGCCATCATGAAAGGGGTGGCCGCGCGCTCCGCGGGGACCGTCCGGCTGGGGCCGGGGACGCTCTACGGAGCCCTGAAACGCCTGCTGGAGGCGGGCCTCGTAGGGGAAGGTCGCGAGCGTGCAGACCCGGAACGGGGCGACGAGCGACGCCGCTATTACCGACTGACCCCACTCGGCCTCTCCGTGGCCCGCGCGGAGGCGCGGCGGCTCGACGCGATGGTGCGTGCGGCGCGGCGCAAGAAGCTGATCGGTGTGAGGCCCGCATGACGGCCGAGCGCATCTACCGGCTGCTGCTGCGTGCCTACCCGCCCGACTTTCGAGCCGAGTACGGACGAGACATGGAGCTGCTCTTTCGGGACCAGTGCCAGGAGAGCGACGTCCGAACCCTCGGCTTTTGGGCAAGGGTCTTCTGGGATGTCGCGCGCAGCGCGCCAGCTCTGCGTATAGAAGCGTGGCGTGGACGTGGGCGTGAGAACACTCAAACTGTTGAGGTGACTATGAAGATCGCTGGAATGCTGACCGTGCTGCTCGCCGCGTTTGTCATCGTGGGCGCCGTGGGCGAGTGGGTCGCCGGGTCCAAAGGAGCGATGGACGGAAGGTACGTGCTGGCAGTCGTGCTGGGAGTCTTCGCGAGTGTGCTACTGCTCGGCGCCGGGGTCGCGATCCTGCTCGGTGCGCGGTGGGGCCGGCAGCCCGCGCGCCTCGCGCTGTTCGCTTCTCTCGTGAGCGCGGTGGCCGCCCGGCTGTTGTTTCCCTGGATGTCCATCTTCTCCCAGCTCGTGGGCTTTGGACTGCCGGTCGCGCTTCTGATCGCGCTGTACTGGCGAAGCAAGACCTCTACTTTTAGAGCGGCGTGATGGCAGACTAGACGATTGGAGATCAAGGCAATGATGCGCGTGACCCCTCTGGTCGTGGCAGGTTGGACCACGCTCACCCTGGTGTCAGCTCCATTGCACGGTCAGGTGTCCATACCAGATACGCCGGCTGGCCGCGCGCTCCGCGCCTGGCTCGACGCCTACAACAGCGGCGACTCCGTGCGCGTGGCGACTTTCTTTCGCACCCACGCCGTGGAGGACGCGCTGCGCGGCGCATTTACGTTCCGGAGGATGACCGGTGGGATTGACGTCCTGAGCGTCCCCGTGAGTGAGCCGAGGCACGTTGAATTCATGACTCGATTCCGCAGCGGCCCGATGGTCGGCTACGGTGCCGTCGACGTGTCCTCGGGCGATTCCAGTCGCCTCAGCGGCTACCTCTTTCCGCTCGGACTGAACGTCTCTGCCAATGACATCCGGATCGATGCGCCCAATCGCGAGCGCGTGGTGGGTCGTCTAACCGCGCTCCTCGACTCCTTCTACGTGTCGCCCGAAGTCGGCAGGCGCATGAGCGACTCGCTACATGCGCGGCTCCGGCGCGGTGTCTACGACAGATACACGAACGGCGCGTCTCTCGCGATCCACCTCAAAGCGGATCTCGATGAGATCGCCCACGACAAGCACTTGCAAATCCTGTATACGCTGCTGGTCCGCGGCCCGGAACCGCCGCCGGCGACCGCCGCGCCGCACCGTCGCGAGAGCGAGGCCAACTGCCCGGTGTGGACGACCGAGCGGCTCGAGGGGAACGTCGGGTACCTCCGGTTCGATGGGTTCATCGACCCGGCAGAGTGCGGGACGACCATTGTCAGAGCGATGAACGCCTTGGCCGAAGCCAAAGCGCTCATCATCGATCTGCGGGAAAACACCGGCGGTGGTGAAGCCGGCTCAACTCCGCTCCTCGAGTCGTACTTGTTCGATCGCCGGACTCATCTCAGCGACGTCTCGTTCCGTAAGACCGGGGAAATACGGGAGCGCTGGACACTGGACTCTGTTACCGGTGCGCGCTTCGGGGGCGAGAAGCCGGTCGTGCTGCTGACCTCAGCCCATACGCTTTCGGCAGCCGAGGAATTGGCGTACGACCTTCAAGCGCTCAAGCGCGCGACGATCGTGGGTGAGACGACGTCCGGCCAAGCCCATGCCACATTTGAAGCCCGCATAGACAATCACTTTGAAATCCTGCTGCCTACCGGAAAGACGCTCAACCCGGTGACGGGTGCGGACTGGGAGGGCGTAGGGGTAATTCCGGACGTCAAGGTGTCCGCGACCGACGCCCTGGCCACGGCGCAGAGACTGCTCCGTGAGAAGATGCCACACTAACGCCGTCACTGTTTCAATTGATAGAAGAGCTTCTCGTACATGATGCCGGCGAATTCTCGAGGCGTGGCGAGAACGACGCCCAGTCCAGACGTGGTGATGCCAGGATCAGTCGGAGAATTGCGCTCGGTTCGCGTCATGAACACGCCCTCGAACGGTTCAGTCTCTCCGTCGCGATCCACTTTGACGGCGGTGAGTACTGCTCCCTTCGATTTTGCCGTTTTCGAGTACAAACGTGCGGGCCGGCTGATCCGAATCATGCCCGTCCGCCTGTATCCTTCCATCACGCCCGATTCGGGAGATCGATCACATCTCCCAATCAGGAACTTCGTAGACGCCGGAGTACTCGGTGATGTCCTGCTTGACCATGGGCTCGCTCCGTACGTCTTTGTACCTCTCCTTCCTGACGCCATGCTTCTCGGCAACAAGATGCTTCTGTTTGCTGAAGGCAGCCGCTATTTGCTGAGCTCTCGATTGGCTGGATAACTGCTGCGGAGCGGCAATTGCTGGACAGGCGGCCAACAACGTGACAAGCGCAACGGTACGCATCGTCGTCCTTTCGGCTTGGTTCGCAGACCGATGAATCCCTACGCTAGAATCGACACCCCGGCGGGAGAATTGGTTGACGCGAGGAGTACCGCGTGCCGCGGCACGCCACCCAGCGACGAGGAGGAAGGATCTCTTGGCAACCTGGCGATTACTGCGTCTTCTGCTCCTACGGTCGGCAAGGGCTGTGACGCTGTAGCAAGAGTGCGGCAGCTTGACAGCGCCCTACGGCGAGCAAGGTGGCCGCGCCCGGCAATCCTGTTTCTGAAAAAAAACGTCACCATGGCCCTCAAGATCCTCTCCCGTTGAGAGATCCGCGCGCCGACGCTTCGCCCCTGACCGCTAACCACCCTGGTCCCTATCTTGCAGCCGGAAAGCCTAGCCCGGCAGGGTCAGGTCGAGGCGAACTTCCATAGGAGGGCTCTCCGCATGGCAGTACTCTGTCGTGGAGCATTCCTTCCCGCCGGCCTTACGCTGGAGCCGGTGTCTAAGTTGGTTCACGCCGTTTTCCCAATCAGATCGCGAAGCTGTTTCCACCGCTGGATGGCTCGTGGGCCGCCTGGGCACCTAAGCAGCCTTGTTGACACTGCCAACTGGATGTAAGGGCAGCAACTCGCCGAAGGAGGAAGACACAATGAATGCGCGGACCTTGAGTGCAGGACTCGCAAGCGTTGCATTGATCAGCTTCGCTCTGGGATGTGAGAAGGGAACTCCAGCCTCGGCCATGCTGGCGTCAAAACCCACTGGGCTCTCCCCAAACTTCAGCGCTTCCGCCAGCAACCACCACATGCGGTGGGACATCGTCAGCATCAATTTTGCCACGGGCACCGCCTCAGCCGGCGGAATCGCTTCGGCGCGCGCCAACGATAACTCGAAGATCACGCTCACTGGATCTGGCATGTTTCGCTCGAATCCCGGTAATCCACAGGACGTCACCGGTGGTGGGACATGGCGGACCTTCGATGCGAGTGGCGGGTCGACTGGAACCGGCAGCTACACGGTGACCGGGTTGGTGAGTTTCACTGTGGCTCCGGGCACGTTCCCCCTGCCGCACGACAACATCGGCAACTCGGCTGACGCCGGATCCGGGCTGCTCGTGGTCCGGATCGCCTACTCGGACGGTAGCGACGGGTCCCTCGTCGTGAGCTGCCATTTCGTGGGAACCCCCGACGCGGTGTTCGAAGGTGTCACTGCGTCGAAGGGCTTCGTCGACTACTGGAACCGCGAGGCGCCTCCGGCTCCTCCGGGGGATGCCAACCGGACCGCTTTCCACGTGATCGATTAGGGCACGCATCCACGGGGGCGGCGCGAGTCGCCCCCGTCAACGCTAGGGAGGAACGATGCAACGCTCTGTGCTCGGCGGCGCAGTAGTGGCAACGGCGCTCTGGATCGCCGCATGCGCCGCTCCGGGAGATGCTTTCGCTCCAAAGGTCGCCATCTCGAGCGACCGCGCGGCTGCTCCGCCGGCACATGCCGTGCGGGTCATGGGCGGCGGCACCACAACCTTCGGCGCCGATCTCGACGGCGATGGAGACATAGACGGGTCGCATTTCGGCTTTGCGGCGGTGATCGCCGGTGACGGATCGGCGCAGGGACACTTCACGTGTCTCATGGCCGGCAATGCGAACTTTCTCGGATTGCGCGTGATGGCCGTGCAAGGACCAGTAACGAGCGGGACGCCGGACGGGCTCAGCTTCAGTGGCACAGCTACGGTGAAGGTGCTAAACGCCTTCGGCCCCGGTGTGCAGTCGATCTTCCATGACATCCGCTATGTCGTGGCGGTCACGCCCGGTGGCCCGGGCGTCGCCACGTTGCAGCTTACGGTCTTCGGGGTCTTCGACGGCGTACCGGGGGATGTGGCGCCCGGAAATCGCAACTACGATCTAGCCAAGGAGACGATCGCGACGGGGCAGATCACGATCCACTAGAGTCGAGAGGACGCGACTTACAGGCCTTGTTGCCAAGGAGCCCACCATGCCGAGTATCACACGCGGGACCGCCTGGCTCATGGCCGGGGTCGTACTCAGTGCCGCCAGCTGCGCCCGGGACGCGGTCTCGCCACCCCCCGACCATGCCAGCGCCGGGGCACGGCAGGGCGTGGTGGCCACGACGGACAACGTCGCGATTCAGTGGGACAACGCGGCGCTCCAGGCGATCCGGGTATCGAAACCCGGTCCCCCAATCGTCGCCCGGGCGCTCGCCATCGTACACACAGCGATGTACGACGCGTGGGCGGCGTACGACGACGAGGCGCTCGGCACCCGCTTAGGGGGATCGTTGCGACGCCCCCCCGTCGAACGCACGCTCGCCAACAAGGACGAGGCCGTGAGCTTCGCCGCCTACGGGGCGTTGGTGGACCTTTTTCCCACTCAGACGCCGGCTTTCAACGCTGTGATGGCAAGCCTCAGCTACGATCCGGCCAACGACTCGACCGACGTCGCAACGCCGGCTGGGGTCGGGAACGTGGCGTCGGCCGCCGTGATCGCGTTCCGCAACCACGACGGCGCGAATCAGCTGGGTGACCTGCACCCGGGCGCGTATTCCGACTACACGGGGTACGTGCCGGTGAACGATCCCGATCACATCAACGACCCCAACCGGTGGCAGCCCCTGCGGTTCTCGGACGGACACGGCGGCACCGTGACGCCGGGCTTCATCGCGCCGCAGTGGGGGCGGGTGGTGCCGTTCGCGTTAACCTCGGGCTCCCAGTTCCGCCCGCCGGAAGTGCCGAACCTCTACCCCTTCGGCGGCTATCGCGTGCAGGCCGAGCAGACCTTGCACTATAGCGCGCGGTTGACCGATACCCAGAAGGTGATCGCCGAGTACTGGGCCGACGGCCCGAACTCGGAGCTGCCACCGGGTCACTGGATGTTGTTCGGCCAGTTTGTGTCGCGGCGCGACGGGCACACGTTGGACCAGGACGTGAAGTTGTTCTTTGCCTTGGCGAACGCGGTGTTCGACGCCGGCATCGTTGCCTGGGACTGCAAGCGCGCCTACGACTACGTGCGCCCCGTCACGGCAGTGCACTTCCTGTTCGCTGGCAAGAAGGTGCGCGCGTGGGCGGGCCCGTATCGAGGAACCCGGGTCATCGACGGAGCCGACTGGGAGCCATACCAGCCGGTCACGTTTGTGACCCCGCCGTTCCCGGAATTCATCTCCGGACACAGCGCGTTCAGCACTGCGGGGGCGGAAGTCCTGAAAGCGTTCACCGGCAGTGACGTCTTCGGC
>QHTW01000013.1:9877-11276 GCA_003220955.1 Gemmatimonadota bacterium
TCAACGGCACCGCGACTCGGTAACGGTCGACGGTGGCGGTACCGCTTCGAACACCCCGCCGCTAACTTAGGGACCGCCGCCACCGTAGCTCAGTGGTAGAGCGCTCGATTCATAATCCTGCACGGCCAGCGCATGCCAGCGCTGGCCGTTTTGCGTCAGCGGGCGCGGTTGACGCGGGCGACTGCCTGCGCCGAGCAGCGAGGAATCAATTGTCACCACCATTGGCACCACGGATCTGATCGGCTCAGTTGCCGTTTCGTGGGCCACTACGGAGTATTGGGGCGATGACGATCGAGATTATTCGCCGTCCGATCACCCGTGCGCACCTTTCGTCACTTGGCGAGGCGCAGTTCGGTGATATGGTGAAAGCCGTTGTCGACGTGGAGCGGCAAGTGATGGCCATCGGCGGCGAGCTGCATTCCGACGAGGAAGCGGCGTTGATCGAGGATGGCTCGGCGCAGACGAACCTCTGGGGCGTCAACCTGTATCCTGCTGAGCAGGGGAACGCGTGGATCGAGTTCGATTCGATGATCAACGTGCGTCCCTCGCAGGGGAACCGGTCGCGGAACGTCGAGGATCCTCTTCTGCAGGATCGCATTCGTCAGGTCGTCACGGCGCTGATGGAAGGCTAGGGGAGACATGACAGGACACGCGGCACTCGCCACCGGGCGCTGGAACACACTCACACTTGCGGAGCAGTTGGCGAACGTGGGAAGCGAGGTGGATCGCGCGATCGCAGCATGGGCGGCGCAGCGATCCGACCGGTTCGACCGGGCGCTGACGCGCGCGCTCGAGCTGTTCGACTTGACTGCCCGCGATGATCGCTGGCGCGGGCCGCGTCGTCGGGAGATTCTCCGCGCGCGGGAGGAATTCTGTCGACTCTTTTTCGACGACGATGTGGCACCCGGCGCCGCACGGACGCTGCGGGAGTATTTCCTCCATTTCGCCCTGCTCGCGCGGCGGCGGTCAGCGTGAAGGAGCCGAATGATGCGTTGAAGCCCGGCTCCCTCCCCGCGCTCCTGGTGGTGCTGACGATCACCACGGGACTGATCGACGCCGTCAGCGTGCTGGGACTGGGGCGCGTGTTTACCGCCAACATGACCGGCAACATCGTCTTCCTGGGGTTCGCGCTCGCCCGCGTGCCCGAGTTCTCGGCGCGCCGCTCCCTCGCTGCGTTGGCCGCGTTTCTCATCGGCGCCGTCATCGGCGGCCGCCTCGGTACGCGGCTCGACCACTCGCGGCAGCGTTGGCTGCTCAGGGTAGCGGTAATCGAGTCGAGCCTGCTCTTCGCGGCCGCGCTCGCGGCCTCGGGCTATGATAGTGGCGCGCTCGCGCCCGTCGCGCGCCTGTATGCGCTGATCGCGCTGACTGCCCTGGCCATGGGTATTCGGAACGCCAC
>QHTW01000178.1 GCA_003220955.1 Gemmatimonadota bacterium
GGTTCATATTCCCGGCCGTGTCCCTCGAGGGCCGGCAGATGTGGCTGTTACGGTCGTCGCCGCTCGACCTGCGCGCGCTGCTGTGGTCCAAGTACTGGGTGGGCACCGTGCCGCTGCTGGCGCTGGGCCTGCTGCTGACCGGCATGACGAACGCCCTGCTCGAGGTCTCGACGTTCATGATGCTGATGAGCCTCGCCACGATGGCCGCGTTGACGCTGGCGATCGCCGCGATGGCGCTCGCGTTCGGGACGATCTATCCGCAGTTCGAGACCGAGAACGCGGCGCAGATCCCGACCTCCTTCGGCGGCCTGGTCTTCATGATGGCGACGATCGTGCTGCTCGCGGGCGTGATCGTCTCGCTGTGGCAGGCGGTGTATGCCTACGTTCGGGCGGTGTACGACGGGCGACCCGTCGTGATCGACGCGTGGATGTTTCTCTGGTTTGGTGTGGCCGCCGCGCTGTGCACGGCGGCCACGATCGTCCCGCTCAGGCTGGCGCTGAAAAAGATGGAGACGTTCGAGTTCTAGCTAGCGCCAGCTGATCCCGCCGACAATCTGGAACGAGCTATTATCGCTGAGGATGAACTTGCCCTCGACGTAAGGCCGCGTGCGCCCGCGCCGGCCCTCGAGGCCCGTCAGCAGATTGAGGCCTGTGTTGCTGTTGCTGACTCCGCCGGCGCTGGCGTGCGACCAGTTGAGGCCCCCACCGACGTACCACGCTCCGTACCGGGTGGGAGGCCGGTACTTCAGGTCAAAATTCAAAGCCCACAACGATCCGGCGCTCACGAAGTAGTAGTCGAAGGTCGGGTAGAGGGCAAGATTGGGCGTAAGGGGCCACGTGAGCTGGGCTCCGACGAGCACGTCGTCCCCATCGAAGTTGTACCCGAGGTGTGCGCCGTAAGTGGGGACGGACGTGCCAACGATGGCGCGGCGCCGTGAGCGCCGCTGCGCATCCGCCGTGGACGTCGTCAACGCCAGCAGCAGCAACACGACCAACCATCGGGGGACCCATCGGTTCACAACCCACTCCAGGGTTCAGGGATGCAGACTGATAGGAAACGGGCCTGGAAAACGCAAGAGTCAGGCGGCGACGCGGGCCCCGCAGTGGTTGCAGTAGCGGGCGTCATCCGCGAGCGCCGTGCCGCATCGCGCGCAATACCCGGGCGCGGTTCCCAACCGCCGGCCGCACTCGGAGCAGAAGATGGCCCCGGCCTCCGGGCGATTGCCGTGTTCAGGACATGAGGGACGGGAGACGGGAGACGCGGGACGGGTGGGTGCGCGCCACGTCGCCCCGTCCCTCGTCTCCCGTCCCCCTTCCCCTCGCATCGCCGTCAACGCTTCCGCCGTGTACTTCGCTTTCAGCTGCTCGTAATCCGAGTCGGAGAGTTTACCAGTGGCCCGATCGAACTCGATTTCCTTGATTGCGCGCAGCGCGACCGCCTGCCGACTCATGTCGTCGGCGGGATCCTCGCCCTCATCGAGACTGGTCGCGTCCCCCGGCGCCTCTCCCGGCGGCCGGAGTATCGGACGCAGGACCAAGTACGTCGCCCCGGCCGCGAGCAGGATTCCGAGAATCAGCTCAAGCATCGAGCCGGTCGAGTTCTCGACGCAGGCGCTCGAGCTCTTGTGGCGTGGCGGTTGGGAGCGCGGCGGTTGTCGCCGGAGCAGCAGCCGCCGCGTCGCGCGTCCAGCGGCGTAACACCCGCACGAGGACCGCGGCGGCGATGACGATTGCAATGGATGGGACGAAATAGCCGGCGAGGTTGAAGCCGCGTTTGGGCGGCGCCATCAACGCCTCCTGCCCGTACTGCGCGACGAACGCGTCGATGACCTGCTGGGCGGTCTTGCCCTGCCCCGTCAGCCGCAGCACCTCTTTGTGCAAGGCGGGGCTATAGGTGCACTGGAAGTCGGTCGTGCGGCAGGTGTAAATGTCGAGGCCGCACCCGCAGCTGCACCGCAGCTTCTTCTCGATCGCCTGAATGTGCGCGTCGTTATCGGCGGCGGTGACCGGCGCCTGCGCACGGCCCGCGCGATTGGGGTCGTAGACGCGACCTCCCGTCTGACGGTCGGACTGTTGGACTGTCTGAACGAGAGACAAAACCAGTCCGAACATCGTGCCGAGAAAATCACGGCGATTCCCGTCCAACCGTCCGACAGTCCGACCGTCCGTCACCGTTCGGCCTCCAGTTTGACGGTGTATCCCGCCTGCGTGGATGGCGCCCGCGATCCTTTCACGGCGACCGCCGCACCGCCCGGCCACAGCACGATCAGCCCGCCGATGACGAGCACAAAACCGCCAAACCATACCCACCAGACGAGCGGGTTGATCGTGAAGCGAAACACCGCCTGCTCCGACCCGTTCACCAGCCCCGCGAGGACCACGTACAGGTCGACCCGCAGTCCACTCATGATGCCGACTTCCGTGGACGGCTCGAACGTGCGGTCGCCGAGGGCGTTGACGTGCTGGCGTTTCTCGGTGCGCAGGCGCCCGATCGCTTTCCCGTCGCGCCGCACGTCGATCAGCGCCGCGGTGACCTGCCGGTTGAGCGCGTTGTATTGCGAGATGCCGAGATGTGTGAACGTGTACACGTGCCCATCGCGGCCCTTCAGCTCGGCCGATTCGCCGGGACGGAGCGTGGCTTCGGTCTCGGTCTTGAACGACATCCCCGCGAACGCCACAAACAGGAGGACGATCGCGACGTGGACGATGTAGCCGCCGTAGCGGCGGCGATTGCGGGTCAGCAGTTGGATGATCGCATAGGGGGTCGGCTCGCCATACTGCCGGTGCCGGGCACGCGCGCCGCGCGCGAATTCCTGCACGACCGTGCCGAGCACGAACCCGCCGATAGTGACGGCCATGAGCGCCCCGATGTCGCGCACGCCGGCGACCAGCAGAATCAACAACACGAACACGCCGGTCGTCAGCGGCACCGCGAATTGCCGCCG
>QHTW01000179.1 GCA_003220955.1 Gemmatimonadota bacterium
AGGAGCCGAGCGATCTCCACGCTCGCCACGAGCCCATCGACGATCACGAGGTCGTCGTAGGTCAGCTCCGGGACCAGCGAGTGCAGCACGTATTTGAGACTGAAGCTGCCGAGGAAGTCCGGGTGGTACACATTGTCCCGAACCACCGGCAGTAGATCTACCAACTTCCCCTCGAGCGCCTCCAGTTCGGCGCGCAATTCCGGCACCGCTTCCTGCAGTCCCCGGATGCGCGTCTTCTCGAAGGCCGAGTACGTCGCCACCCTCTCGGCGTTCTTTGTGGCCTCGACCATGGCGCGAGCCAGCTCCGGCCGGCAGTCCTTCGGGCCCTCCGCCAGGTACTCGGCGTGCGTGTATGTCCCGTCGCCGTTGGATTCGTGATAGCTGAACTGCGCCGGCGCCTGCTCCCACGGCGCCATGCCGGGCCAGACGGGGACGGCGCGCATGATCGTCTCGAAGTCGAGAAACCCCAGCTTGCAATGGAACGGTGCAAGCGCCTGTCCAAGTGTGGCTTCAACGACGAGCCTGCCCTCTTTCATCGCGCGGATCTGCCGCTTCTGAGTGGCATTGAGCTTCTGGTCAGCGGGCAGATCTGAAATCCGCTGCACCCCAGTCACCAGAAACCCGACACCTTTTTTCGGCCCGATGTTGTAGAGCCGCATGATGTGACCCGCGTCTTTCGGCCAGCAGCGCTCCATGAACGGACACTTGTAGGGCTCGTGGCACTGAAGCCCGATCGGCACATCGGGCAACGGGCCGTCCAGCATCGCGAGCTGCGCGTCAATCTCCCAGCCGATCTTCCCGAGCAGCGGCTGCACGGCTGCGGTCACATCGGTGCACTCGAAGAGATTCGACAGATCTGGGAAATGGCATTCCTTGTTGAGATGCATGACGTCCACGCCGGTGATGTGAATGCCGGATCGCGAGAGGACGTGGACCTGCACCGCGGCATCGGGGAGGTGCTCCTCCTTCTGTGAGGACGACGACTTCACCTCGGTGAGGTGGTAGCCGCGCTCTTGTGGTGTGAGGACGTCGACCGCGACGAATGTGTTGTCGGCGAGGAAGCTGGCTTCGAAGATCGCGGGCACGCCGGCGTCGATCAATTTGCGGGTGAGTTTGACGCGCTCGTCGACCGCCTTGTGCGGGAGATCCACGAGCACCCCACCGGGGAACCTGTCTCGTGCCAACGTGCCGACTTGTGTTCCTTGATCAAAGCGGTCCTGGAGCACCTTGTCGGGCTGCAGCTCCACGGCGAGCGGCTCGTGGACTTTCCACCAGAGGAGCTTGTGGCATTGGACGCCGGCGGTGTAGCGGGATTTGGAAAGGCGGTGCGGCATGGAGAGAATGTGTGGGGGGGCTGGGACAGCGCAATGATTTGGTGATCCTACAGCTTGATGTCCCCGCCCGGATCGCTTCGTTTCAGATCGTCAAGCATCTCCTTCGCCTCCCTTAGTCGCCGCCGCTCCTCTTCCTTGTCTATGACCGCGCTCGACCAATCGGGCAGGTTCTGCGCGCCGAAACGCACCCGCAGCACCGCGCCTTCGCGAATGCCTGTGGGTAGCTCCACACGTGGTATTTGCACCGTCGCGCCCGAGTCGCTGACGAGGACGGCGATGTCGCGCTCGAGCCGATCCACGGCGTAGAACGCGGTCTTCATGGCGTGGCGTTGCAGGCGCAGCCTGCCGGCTTGTGGCACTGACGGTCGCGCGCGATGCGAGAGTTGCCGCAGGCCTTGCCGGCCGAGCACACTCGGCAGCATGCGGGTGCTACGGCCTCGACGGGCGTGGCTGGCGAGACAGCCGAGTCCTGGGCGAACGGCCGGAACCGCACAACCCCGTTCGGCTCGGCGCGATCGGTCGTGATGACGAAGCTGCCGTCTTCATTCGCGACGACAAAGACGGTGCCGTCGCAATCGGTGCGATAGACGCGCGCACCGGCATTCTCCCACGCCGCGATCACGAATGAGGATGGATGTCCGTAGGAGTTCCCTGCCCCGACCGATATCACCGCTGCTTGCGGCTTAGTGGCGGCGATCCAGTTTGCGCTCGTGCCGTTCGGGCTCCCGTGATGGGCGACTTTGAGCACGTTGACGTGACGAATCGCGCCTGACGTGAGCCAGTACCGCAGCTCGTCCTGCTCCGAATCACCGGTGAAGAGCGCACGAAACTGACCGTACTCCATGAGGATACCGACGGAACCGTTGTTAATTGTCGTGTTCGGCGGCGGCGCGAGGACATGGAGCTGCGCGGCGCCGAGCGTGATGGTGCGACTCGTGGCGTTGAGGTATTGCGCGCCGCTCGCGCGAACGGCGTCGACGGTCCGCCGGTAGATGGCCGTCGTGTGTGGGATGCCGTTATCGAGGTAGAAACGCACAACGTGGGACCGGAGCAATTCAGGCATCCCGCCGATGTGGTCGGCGTGCGGATGGCTGGCGACGACAAGATCGATGGTGTCGATGTGAAAAGTCGTGAGGTATGCGCTGATTCCGGACGGGCCGACGTCGATGATCGCCGTGTGGCCGCCTTCCTGGACGATGGCGGCGTCGCCTTGGCCGACGTTGAGGAAGTGGATTTCGAGTTGCTGGGCAGCTAGCGGGCTAGTCAGGAACCAGAGTATGAGACCCAGAGCTTTCCCCATGTCGCGCCTAGCTCACAACCATCTCTGAAGCCAAGTAAGAAACCCGCTGACAACTCTGCGGATTGCCTCTAACGGCCTTCGCCATGTTCCGCCAGTATCGTGGTGTCCGACAGCCCCTTCGATGCGCTGAGAGAGCGGCGACAATCTATGCTCAATGGTGTTTCGCCTTCTTGCTAACCGCTGGGTGTACCGATGGAATGCCTTATCGAGCTCCTCCAACACTTGCTCCAGTTGGGTTGACATTCGACTCAGAAAGGACCGCGGCCGCTGTCCAAACGCTTGTAGAAGTGATTCTCGACAGTC
>QHTW01000180.1 GCA_003220955.1 Gemmatimonadota bacterium
CGCGCAACACGCGGAACGACGCCAGGCCCGTCAACGCATCCACCGCCGCCTGCTGCTGCGCCAGCGCCGCCTGCCGCTCGAGATAACGCGGGCAGGACTTCAGCGTCGTCCGCCCCTGCGCCGCCGCCACCGCGAAGTCCTGGCAGGTCTGGTAGCCGCAGGCGCCGGAATCCCAGGGGCGGCCGTTGGGCGCGAGCCCGATCTGCTCCAGGATGTCCTCCACCGCCTCGGCCGCCGGCGCCGCGCCGTTCACCGCGATCTTGAACGCGGAGCCCACTTTGATCTCGACCCCCTCTGCGAGCACCGGCACGGGCGCCCGGGGCGGCTCGGTCGCCCCCACGATCGCGCGCCGCCGGAACAGCTCCTCTTTGGGGCCGAGCAGCGGGTGGTCGAGGCAGCCTTCGCAGGGGAGGATGTCCACAAAGCCCAGCTCGATGCGGTCCACGGCCACGGCACGAGCGATGCCTTCCAACGCCCCGAGTCCCCGGACCTTGCGGAAGCGGCGGCTCGACTGCCGTTCTTCCTTTAATAACTCGATCGGCAGGCCGCCCGCGGTGCTCCAGTAGCGGCGCCGCTCCTCCGGAATGCGGCTGTAGAACAACGGCTGGTCCTGGACCCGAACGCCCCGCTTCTTGAGGATCCCCTCCAGCTCGCCGAGCGTGATGGCGGCATCCACGTCGTCGCCCCCCTCGGTCAGGCAGACGCCGGCGTACACGATGGGGATATCGGCCCCGTACAGCGCCTTGAGATACCGGGCCTCAGCTTCGATCGGGGTGGCGACCGGCGCGAGATAGGGGATCAGCTCCGGATACTGATTCTTGATCGTCTCCACGATGACAGGACAAGTACTCCGAATCACCGTCCCGCCCCTCCCCCACTCCTCCTCGGCCCAGAGGTCGAGGTATTGCTTGGCCACCAGCTCGTCACCCAGCACGCCCCGGTGGACGGTGGCGAAGCCGGCGGCGTAACAGGCGTTGACGACCTGCTCGGGCGTCGCAGGATAGAACCAAGCGGCCGATTCGACCGAGAGGATGAGCACCGCCTGGCGGCTGAGCGCGAATTCCAGCGCCCGTGTCGCGTCACCGACGGCAATGATCGCTTCGTGGGGGCACGCGGGGAGGCAGAGGCCGACACGAGTGCAGGCCTCGTCCACAATCCACACTCTTTCGCCTTCGACCGCGACGGCATCGGAGGGGCAGACGCGCACACACGCCAAGCACGCGACGCACAACTCGGGGTCGATTCTAAAATCCACGCGTGCTCCGGCGTCTCCAAGGGCTCCGGGGGCTCCGAGCTGGGCGCTAGAGACTCTGGGAGCGATGTTCTTGGGGCGGGGCTAATCTATCGCGTATTCCTTGAGTTTGCGATAGAGGGTCCTTTCGCCGATGCCGAGGTTCTCGGCCGCCTTGCGGCGATTGCCGTGCGTCTCGCGCAGCGCGGCGTCGATGGCGGCGCGCTCCACATCGGACATCGACATGCCGGCCTTGTAAATGACCGGGGTTGGGGATTCGGGGCTGGGGGCTAGGGGATCGAAAGGAGCCTGGAATCTGGAGTCAGGAGTCGGAGACTCGGGTCCCCCGACTTCGATGACTTCAACGCGCTCTGAGGGTTTTTCCTCTATCCGCCGGCGCAAGGCTTCGAGCTGCATTTTCAATTCAACCAGAGTCCTGAAAATGAATTCCAGCTCCTGACCCCCGGCTCCCGACTCCTGGCGTACAGGCACCGCGATCCGCACGGGCAACGTAAGCGTCCTCTCACGAATCTCACGCGGGATATCCGCCGCGCGGATCTCGCCCTCGGGCGCGAGGACCACCATCGACTCGATCAGATTCCGGAGCTGGCGCACGTTGCCCGGCCAGTCGGCGTCCACGATGATCTGCAGCGCCTCGGGGGTGATGCCTTTGAAGGAGCGATCGTGCGTCTTCGAAAACTCGGCGATGAACGTCCGCACCAGCAGCGGAATGTCGCTGCGCCGTTCGCGCAACGGCGGGAGATAGATCGACAGCACGTTGAGCCGGTAGAACAGGTCGTCGCGGAACGCGCCAAGGGCCACCGATTCCTTGAGCGACTTGTTCGTCGCCGCGATGACGCGAACGTCCACCTGAATCGGCTGCGTGCCACCCACGCGGAAGAAACTTTTGTCCTCGAGGACGCGCAGCAGCTTCACCTGCGTCGCGGCCGGCGTCTCGCCGACTTCGTCGAGGAAGATCGTGCCGCCGTTCGCCAGCTCGAACCGTCCCAGCCGCCGCTCGGCGGCGCCGGTGAACGCGCCCTTCTCGTGGCCGAACAGCTCGCTCTCGAGCAGCGTCTCGGGCAGCGCGGCGCAGTTCACGGCGATGAACGCCTTGCCGCGGCGCGGCGAGAGGTCGTGAATCGCGCGCGCCACCAGCTCCTTGCCCGTGCCCGACTCGCCCTCGATCAGCACCGTCGACGTGACGGGCGCCATCTGCTCGATCTTGACCAGCACCTCCTGGATCGCGGCCGAGTCGCCGAGGATCCCGGTGCGCTGCTGCAGGCGGCGACGCTCGATGAAGCGGCGCGCGGTCGCGGTGACGACGCCGGCATCCACTGGCTTCACGAGCCAGCCGGTCAGCCCCAGCTCGCGCCCGATCTCATTGGGGTCGGTGTCGGTCGCTTCGACCAGGCCGAGCGTGGAGACGCCATGCTCGCGCGCCGCGGCGAGGAGGCGCTGCGCGGTCGTTTCGTGCAGGCCGCCGGTCAAGACGATGGCATCCGGCTCTCTGCTCCCTGCTCCCTGCTCGTTGCTACGCACCGCCGCTCGCACGTCGTCGAGCGAGGACACCATCGCCGTGTCGACGCCGGCCTGCTCCAGGCTCGCGTTGACGCGGACCGCCTGCTCGAGATCGTCGGTGGTGATGAGGACTCTATCAGCCATGTGAGGCGGTATCGGGTGTCGGGTGCCTGGTGTCAGACCCGCTCACGAGATCCACAGCGTGGTCGAGAAATTCTTCGAGGACCGCGAGGCCTTCCTTCACACCGTTCGTGGACCCGGGAAGGTTGATGATCAGAGTCTTGCCACGCGTGCCGGCGCGGCCGCGCGAGAGCCAGGCGGACCTGAAGCCGCGCGGATGGCTTCCGCGATTCCCTCGGCCTCGCGCTCGAGGATGGCCGCGGTCGCTTCTGGGGTTACATCGCGCTCGGTGAGGCCGGTGCCGCCCGTCGTCAGGACGACGTCCACCTCGTTCGAATCGGCCCAGCGCGCCAGTTTCCCCGCAATCCGGTCGGTCTCGTCGGCCACGACGCTGCGGACCACGACCTCGTAGCCGCGCTCCGACGCCCAGTCGAGAATCGCGTCGCCCGACGTGTCGGCACGCTGTCCCACCGCGCCGAGATCCGAAATGGTGAGAATGCCGATTCTCATTTCTTCGTTCGATGCGGTACGAACGGCAG
Organism: Gemmatimonadota bacterium; assembly: GCA_003220955.1. GTDB lineage: Bacteria > Gemmatimonadota > Gemmatimonadetes > Gemmatimonadales > GWC2-71-9 > 20CM-2-65-7. The sequence goes on from QHTW01000180.1 coordinate 3,412, forward strand.
GGTTACGATTTCGGCCGCCACGCTCTTACCGCGAATATCGACCTCGATCTTGATGCCTGGCTTCGCCTGCTCCTTGGGGACGTATGTCGTCCCAATCGCCGCGTTCACGGTCGGCGTCACGGTGCCGCTGCGGACCACGTCCACCTGCGTGCCATTCAAGAACACCGCTTTCGGCTCCGACACCTTGAATCCGACCAAGCGGCGCGGGACGCCTTCGAGCTTCTGGCTCTTGAGGGCTTCGAGGCCGGTGAACGGCGCCCCTTTCTCGAGCTTCACGATGAAGTTGAGCCCGGCTTCATACGGCGTGGTGGTGTCGTCGATGTCGTTGCCGTAGAGCGGCAGCCCGGCTTCGAGGCGCAGCGTGTCGCGCGCGCCCAAGCCGACCGGCTCCGCGCGCCCCGCCCCGACGAGCGCGTGCCACAGCTTCTCGGCATCGGCGGCGCGGCAGTACAGCTCGAACCCGTCCTCGCCCGTGTAGCCGGTGCGCGAGACGAAGCACTGCACGCCGGCGACTTTGCCTTGCGCGAAGTGGTAATACGGAATCATGGCGACGCCGATGCTCGTGAGCTGGCCGACGAGCGCCTCGGCTTTGGGACCCTGCACGGCGAGGAGGGCGGTTTCGTCCGAGATGTCGCGCAGGCGGACGTTGGCGCCGGCCTTCTGATCGAGGATGTGGTCCCAATCCTTCTGAATGTTCGACGCGTTCACCACCATCATCAGCTTGTCTTCAAAGCGATAGACGAGGCAGTCGTCGACG
>QHTW01000117.1:0-987 GCA_003220955.1 Gemmatimonadota bacterium
TAGAGTGTCACCCATCAGCTGATAACAACGTGTTACCTATCAGGTGCGAATGTACCCGCCGCCGGCCTAACATGCGCCTGAAGCTGACGGCGCCCGTCGTCTATGGTAGAATTGCGTTTGTGCACCGTACAGTGTGGCGCCGCAGCTTAGGCGTAGTCCGTTAGGCACCGAATGACTTCACGAGAAGGTCGGGCGAAGGAGATTCAGCGGGCCATTGGCGAGGTCCTCCTACGCAACTGGGATCCATTGGGCGTGAAGGACGAGCCCCAGGCTCAGGACGAGTACGACGCTTACGTCGGTGGCGTGTACCACCTGATCGCCTCGGGCGCGACTGCCAAACAGATAGCCGAGCATCTTGTACGTATCGAAACCGATCGCCTCGGTTATCCAGATACCGATCCCAAGATGCTGATTCCGTTGGCGAACAAACTTCTGCGGCTGAAGGTGAGGTTGGAGTCTGGTGGGTCGGCTGCCTAACAAGCGCTTGAAGCTCGCGGCGCGCGTAGATTGAGGAATGAATCTTTCTTCGGCGCGGCGCAGCTTAAGCGCGATCCCGTTAGGCCGCCGCTCGTAAGAGGAGGGTGAAATGCCTCTCGATGGCAAACACGCCTTGATCACTGGAAGCTCCCGTGGCATTGGCCGGGGAATCGCGCTGAAGCTCGCGGAGCATCGCGTCCGGATCGCCGTCCACTACTACCAAAACGAGCGTGCTGCCAACGACACGCTCGCTGAAGTCCGCAAACGCGGTTCTGACGGTTTCGTGCTCCAAGCCGATGTGTCGCGTCCAGACGAGATCAAGCAGATGTTCCGCAAGGTCCAGACGCAATTCAAGAAGCTCGACGTTTTCGTGAGCAACGCGCGACCGGAGGTACCCGCCTTTTTCCAGGCACCCTTGGACATCACCCTAGCGCAGTGGGACACGGCCTTCGATTCCCAGGCGAAGGCGTTCTTGGTCGGGGTGCGCGAGGCGATTCCACTCATGAGCGG
>QHTW01000117.1:998-4173 GCA_003220955.1 Gemmatimonadota bacterium
GGAGCCGCACGGGTGGACTCCAACCCTGGGTAGGCATGGGCTCAGCCAAGGCGGCGCTCGAGTCGCTAGTGCGCTACTTCGCCGTGGCACTCGCCAAACGTGGCATCACGGTGAACGCGATCAGCCCCGGCTGGACCGAGAACAGCGTATTGAACACGCTGCCACCTCAGGCCCAGGATCTCATCAGGAATTGGCACGTGCGCGGTTGGACGCCCATGGGACGTTTGGGAACGCCGGAAGATGTCGGCAACGTGGTGACGCTCTTCTGTTCGGAGCAAGCCGGCTGGATCACCGGACAAGTGATCTACGCGGATGGCGGTGCCTCGTTGATGAATCCCGAGGTCCCCCCGGAGATACAACTGGGATAACAGCGCGCCAGGAGCCAGCAACGAGCAGGAGCAGTGCGCGGCCTAACAAGCGCCTGAAGCTGACGGCGCCCGTCGTCTATGGTAGAATTGCATTCGTGATCATTCGACCTTGGCGCCGCAGCTTAGGCGCACCCCGTTAGGCGGCCGCCCAATACTCGATGATCATCGCACGGACTACTGATCTAGTTCGAGCCTTCGGGTTCCTAGGAACCTTGTGCCTGCTCTGGCCGATGGCATCGGCACTTCCACTAGGCCGGCATGCTACGCAAAGCCCCATGTGCGAGCTGGCAGTCACGTACAGGCTGACCACACGACCGCGTTTCCTCAAGAGAGACGACGCTGCGATCAATCGGGCGCTGCCGATCCTCTCTGAGTGGAGCGGAGATCCGGCCGTCCACGGCCTCCTGCCAGACTCCCGCGACACCGTCGGCTTGCGCGCCATGCTCAACCATCTTGAGTCTGCTCTTGGGCCTCGTGCTCCGCTGGTGCTGCTCTCGATCGTTCATTGGGGATACTCCGGTTATGCCCACATCTGGCAGGAAGGATTTGCGGCAAACGTTTACGTGGATGCTGGATTCCCGCTCGACCAATTAGCGACGGTCCTTCTCGATAGCGCTGAAAGCGAATCCGCCCGCCTGCAAGCTTTTGGAGCGCTCGGGAGGAGCGACGCCGCTCTGGGCCAGCTAAGTTCAGCACGGCAGGCGCTCGTCTGTCGCCTCGCTGCCGACCAACATGACAGCGCCTTCGCAGACGCGGCGGTAGGAGATCTGCTGACAGGAGCTCTCGAGGAACTTGCCGTGGAGTCCATCGATAACCGTTCTGTGGGGGCGCTCCTAAACGATTCCTCAGTGGCCGGCTCGGCCGAGTTACTCGTACGCGCTGGGCGTCTCCCCTCGAACTGGGGGATGGCTCCGACCCCGCCTCTCGATCTCTACTTGAACTCTTCAGCGCCAGGGCGGGAAACAACGCTCAGGATCGTCGCGACGGCAGGAACGGTGTCAATCAAGACAGACTCTATTCGCTCAATCGGAGACACGAGCTGGGCGATAACGCCGGCCGTCGTGACAGTAAGCCCGAGCGCGAGACACGTCGTGGTTGCTGCGTCTTCCGGGGCTCCCGTGCTATATGGCTCCTTCAGCTACTCATGGCGCAGCGGTACGGTGTCGGGCAACTACATTGAAGTAGAACATCAGGGTGATGTCCAACCCTTTGCGATGACCGCTGCCATCTGGAGATTACTCATTGACATCGGCGGCCGCCTAACAAGCGCTTCAAGCTGGCGGCGCGCGTAGGATATTGAATGACACATTTTTCTTCAGAGAGCGCCGGGGCTTAAGCGCGATCCCTTAGGCCGCTGCACATCTACTAGAGCAATGCCAGAGACTTCCGTGAGAGCGCTGCTTTGGTTGTTTACCATCAATCTCGGCATCGTCTTCGGGGCGGGCCTGTACGAATCGCGAGTCGTCGTACCACTTTGGGCAAGCGCGCCGCCGGGGTCGCTCCGATCACCGGACAGCGGACGACGCTTTTGGGCGTTTGTCAGCACGATCCCACTCACGCTGCTCACCTTGGCGAACCTGGTTGCGGCGTGGCGCGCCGTGGGGCCGGAGCGCACGTGGTGGCTCAGCGCCACCTTGGTGGTCTTAGCGGAGCGCGTCGCGACGTTCGCGTTCTTCATCCCCACGATGTTGCGGCTCCAGCGGGATTCGACCGGGTCAGATCTCGCGGTTGGACACGCGTTCGCGCGCTGGGTGCGTCTCAATCACCTCCGCAATCTGTTGACGCTGACGGCTTGGCTGGCGGCGCTCAAGACGTTGTCGATAGGATGGGTAGCGCAATGAGGCAGCGGCCTAACAAGCGCTTGAGGCTGGCGGCGCGCGTAGATTGTGGAATGAATCTTTCTTCAGCGCGCCGCAGCTTAAGCGCGGGCCGTTAGACCGCGCAACTCCTCCCGCTTGTGGCGTACATACCTAGTATGTACATTGATCGGTGGCTGATCTTCGCTTCGAGTGGGATCCGGCCAAGGAACAGGCCAATCGGCGCAAGCATAAGGTCTCATTTCTGGAGGCCGAGAGCGTGTTCGCCGATGAACACGCACGCTTACTTGACGATCCTGACCACTCGGAGGCCGAGGATCGGTTCGTACTCTTGGGCTTGAGTTCGCGGTTCCGGGTGCCGCTGGTGGTGCACACATATCGGGGGAATGAGGACGTGATTCGGATCATTTCGGCGCGCAGAGCGACGCGGACGGAACGCGCGTACTACGACGCAAGGTGGCAACGATGAGACGTGAATACGATTTCTCCAAGTCCCGGCCGAACCCTTATGCCGAGCGACTCAAGGAGTCTGTGACGATCCGCCTGGATACGCGGGCTCTGACGTATTTCAAGGAGTTGTCAGCGACCAGTGGGATTCCGTACCAGACGCTGATCAATCTCTACCTGCGCGATTGCGCGGCGACAGGGCGCAAGCTGGATCTTCAATGGAAAGCGCCGAAGCGCGCGCGGTCTAACAAGCGCTTGAAGCTGACGGGCGCCTCCAAGTAGGGTAGAATTCCGTTTGTGCGCCAGTTGAGTGACGGCAACCAGGCAGATCCGCGGCGCTCCCGCGGGCGCTGCGCCCGCAGCTTAAGCGCGATCCGTTAGGCAACTCCCAACTTTCCCTGCACACTCAACGATACGCGGATTCCGGCATGGGCAAGCATGTCGACGAGGGTGTCGATGCTGAACAGCGCGATTTTGCCGCGGACCAGATCGCTGATGCGGGGCTGGGAGACTCCAAATAGTTCTGCAGCGCGTGCCTGGGTC
>QHTW01000118.1 GCA_003220955.1 Gemmatimonadota bacterium
ATGCCGTGGCGCTCCGCCGCACGCTCCAGCGCCGTGCCCAAGCCGTACCACCCCGGCAGCAGATGGCGGCTCTGCGTCCACGCGAACACCCATGGAATCGCACGCAGCCGTTCGATCTCGCCCGTCTGAGGCTCGTCGCTCCGGCGTGACACGGGGCGACTGCCGATCTCCATGCGCTGGATGACGTCGATCGGCGTCGCTCGGTGGAAGTATTCGACGAACCGCGGATCCCCCCCCCCGTACACAAGGGCGCGATACGCTTCGCGGCTGTCACGCCCGATCTCGTCCATGATTCGCGTCCAGCCGGTTTCGCGGGGGTCAGGGCGGCCCGGCAGGGCGGTCGCGAGCACCACGGCGCTCAGCGTTTGCTCGAGCGTGCGCATGGCGATGCCGCGCAGCCCGTACTTCGCGTTGATCGCCTCGCCCTGCTCGGTGACCCGGAGCCGTCCCCGCACCGATCCCGCCGGCGCGCTGAGAATGGCGCTCGTGATCCTGCCGCCACCGCGGCTGACCGTCCCGCCGCGGCCGTGAAAGAAGGTCAGATCGACACCGGCCCGCTCGATCGTCTCGACGAGCGCCGCCTGCGCGCGGTGCAGCGCCCAGCGCGCCGCGCCGATCCCCGCGTCCTTGTTGCTGTCGGAGTATCCGATCATGACGACCTGGTGCATCTCCCGCTCGGCGAGGTGCGCTCGGTAATAGGGATCGACGAGCAGTGCACCCATCACGCTGGGCGCGTGCTCGAGATCGGCGACGGTTTCGAATAGAGGCGCGACATCGAGCGGGGCGTGCTTGCGGTCGCCAGACACGAGCCCGCCCCAACGGGCGAGGACAAGGACCGCGAGGACGTCGTCGGCTCCCTGCGCCATGCTAATGATGTACGGACCTATCGCCTCGGGCCCAAAGCGCGCGCGGCAGTCGGCGATGGCCTTGAATACGTCCAGCGTCCGCGTGGCCTGCTCGTCGGGCGACCCAGGGGGTTCCTCCCCCCGCTCGAGCACGCGGCGCAGGCGCGCGAGGCGCTCGCCAGGCGCCCTGGCGCTCCAATCGAGGTCGCTCAGCAGCGTCGCCAGCACCGCGCGATGGACTTGCGCATGTTGGCGCACATCGACCGTCACCAGGTGAAAGCCGAATGTCTCGACGCGGCGGAGCAGGCGCTGCACGGCGAACAGTCCCGCGTGCTCGCCGCGATGCACGCGCAAGCTCGCGATGACCATGCCCAGGTCGCGCTCCAGATCGGCGGCTGTGGCATAGCCGTTCGGCTCATCCCGCCGCGTCGCGTCGAGGCGCGCCGCCATGAGGCCGAACAGCACGCGATAGGGCATTTCGTGGTAGCGCCGCGGAATCGCGGCCAGCGCCTGCGGGAACTGAGTGCCGTACGTCGCGACGCGCTTGCGTACGGCGTCACTCACGCCGGTGCGCGTCCCGGATTGCGACAGCCGGCGCGCGAGGTCGGCAGTTTCTTGGCGATACCGAGCGAGCAGCAGCTCGCGTTGCCGCGCGAAAGCGGCGCGCAGCGTGTCGGCGCCGACGTTCGGGTTGCCGTCCATGTCCCCGCCGACCCAGGAGCCGAACCGCAGCACCGCGCGCGCAGGCGGAGGCACTGCGATGTCGTACGTCTTCCGGACCGTCTGCTCGAGCTCCTCGTAAAATGGTGGCACGATGCGGTAGACGACGTCGGTGAGGTAGAAGAGCACGTTTTCCAGCTCGTCCATCACTGTGGGACGAGCGGACGGCGTTGGATCGGTTTGCCATCCGATCGCGACCTCCTCGCGAATCCGCGCCAGGGTGGCGCGCTCTTCGTCGGGGGTGCGGGAGGGGTCGAGCCGCTCCACGAGCAGTCGCCCGATCACCTGTTCCTTTTCGAGAATGGTGCGACGCGTCGCTTCGGTCGGGTGCGCCGTGAATACCGGCTCGATGCGAAGGCGTCGGAGCAGCGCGGCGGTCTGTTGCGACGTGACGCCGGCGCCGGCCAGCTGCGCGACGGTCGCCTGAAGACTGCCTTCCTGCGGAGCGGCCGCCGCGCGCAGGTAGTCGCGCCGCCGCCGAATGCGATGAATCCGCTCGGCGAGATTGACGACCTCGAAGTACGTCGCGAACGCTCGGATCAGCGTTTCGGCGTCGCGGGTCGGTAAGCCTTGTACCAGGGCTTGCAGCTCGTCGTCCGCCGCGGCGATCGCGGCTTGGCGCGCCCGCTCGACGAGCTGGAAAAACGCGTCGCCACACTGCTCGCGCAGGACGTCTCCGACGATCGCACCGAGTGTACGGACATCGTCCCGCAGCGGCGCGTCCTTCGGCGCAAATTCGACTTCGCGCGATGCTGTGACGGTCAGGAGGCCTCGGGAGGTGTGGAGAGCCGGACGGCCGCAACACCCCACGCCGCGAGATCGACGGGCGTTCGGCCGTCGCC
>QHTW01000014.1:0-8197 GCA_003220955.1 Gemmatimonadota bacterium
TCGCTGTCACCCGCGACCACCACGGCCCTGCGGGCGCGCGGCACGAGCAGCAACGAAGCGCACGAACTGGTCCAACGCGCGCGCCTCGAGACGGATCAGTTCACGGCCGCCTCGCTCCGTTCCGCCATCTGGCACGCCGAAGCCGCGATCGCGCTCGACTCGACCTACGCCGACGCGTGGGCCGCGCTGGCCGACGCGTGGGGCTACACGGCCGATGACTTCGTGTCGGCGGCGACGGCGGGTCCGCAAGTACGGCGCGCTGCCGAGCGTGCGCTGGCGCTCGACCCCACCCTTGCCGACGCGCACGCGCAGGTGGCCATATGGTGGCTGACCTACGGCCATGATCCAGCAGCGGCCTCGCAGGAGATGGAGCAGGCCCTGAAACTCGATTCCGCCAATGTCGCGGCTGGCGCGTGGTACCCCTTCCTGCTCACGAACTACCTGCATCTGCCGGACTCCGCGCACGCGGTTACGCAGCGGGCGCAGCGGCTCAACCCGCTGTCGTTTGGTGTTTGGAACCCCTTCTTCCTTTCGCTCGATTTCGCGAACCTGTCGCCGGACAGTGCGCGCACGATCTGCGCGCGCGCCGCGCGCATTCAGGAGCGGATGGCGGCGGAATGCGAAGCCCGCCGGAGCCAGGCCGCAAACGACCGACGCGGAGCGGCCGCGGCGTGGCGGCGCTGGGCCGGCCCCACGCCGAGCGGCCGGGATCTCGCCTACCTTGCTTTCAACCTCATTAGTGCGGGCGACGCGTCGGGTGGACGTGAGGCGCTACGGCAGGCGCTCAGGCGTGCGAACACGGAGTACGTTCGGGAAGACCTGATCGCCAACGCCTTCATGCGGCTTGGCGACCGGGAGTCGGCGATCCAGTGGTTGGTGAAGGGCGCCGCGTCGAACGTTGGGGGAATCAATTTCTCGCTCGCGGACTCACTCTATGCTCCCATTCGGTCCGACCCCCGCATCCAGGCCATCATTGAGCGGCTGAAGGTCCGATGAACAGGATGCGCAACCCGCGCGACATCTTTACCGAACCGTCCAACATTGATGTCAACACGCTCAAGAATCTCGGCCCGCTGACCGACATGGCGGGCATCTGGGAGGGGAGCCGTAGCCTCGACATTCCGCCGAAGCCGCTGTCCGCACCGGTGCGACAGACTTTTATAGAGCACACGGAGCTGCAACCCATCGATCCACAGGCCAACGGACCCCAGCTCTTTTATGGGCTTCGCTACCACACGCACATCGTCAAGCCGGGGGAGGTCGAGACCTACCACGATCAGGTGGGCTATTGGTTGTGGGAGCCGGCGACCGGCAACGTGATTCAGACCATCGCCATTCCGCGCGGACAGACAGTCATGTCCTTTGGGCAGGCTGCCAAAGACGCTACCAGTTTCGAGTTATCCGCCGAGCGCGGAGTGACGACGAACGGGATCTGCTCGAATCCATTTCTCGAGGAAGCGTTCAAAACCCTGGCGTTTCGGATCAGGGTGGTGATCACGTCGCACGACGCCTGGACGTATGACGAAGACACAACGCTGATCGTGCGAGGCCAATCCGAGCCGTTCCATCATACGGACCACGGCGATCTCACGAGGGTCGCCGAGCCGACGCCCAATCTGCTTGCGCGCGGCTGACATTCGCCGGTGCCTACCAAGGGAGTCGCTTCGCGTCCGTAAGTGCCGATAAAACAACGGCCCCGCATGGAGGCCGTTGTGCATTCAAATCCCGCGACTCTCAGCGGCCGCTGCAGATTATTGGGCCACCCGTCTGGGTCGCGATGGCGGTGTGGTCGTCGGACCCGGTGTTCCCCGGCTGGTCGTCGCTATAGGTGATGGACGCCAGACCGGTCGTGGGGCTGACCGCGATGCCGAAGTCGTCGTACAAGTCGCGGTTGCCGGTGCACGAGATGCCGCCCTCGCATACGCCGCCGAAGTGGATGATCGGTGTGGCCGCGACCTGTGTGAACTTGCTGCCCGCTACGTTCGCATTGCGGTTCTGGGCCAGATATACCGACCACGCCGCGGTAGCCGGATAGTTGTCCGGCACGTTCGTCCCGTCGTAGTAGGGCGTCCCGTACCACACGATGTTCAACTGGCCCGGGTCGCAGGCCACGCTCCACGGCATGACCGCCGTGGCGGACGGCGCCTGGTTCACCTGGATCGGCCCGGTGAACGTCTGCCCGCCGTCGGTCGAGAAGCTGTAGAAGAGGTTGTGGTTGTCGGTATAGACGACGTACACCGTCCCGGCCCGGTCCACGCTCACGTTCACGAACTGGTGGCCGTAGGAGACCGATGTGTTGGGATTCACATACACGGTGTGGTCGCTGAACGTGTTCCCGCCGTCGAGCGATACGGCGATCCACACGGCGTGAAACGAGGTCGGGAGCAGCGCCTCGGCGGCGTTCGCGATGCCGCTGAAGACCTGATAGACGACGTGGCTCCGCGGGTCGATTGCGAGGTTGCCGATCTCGTTATCGTCGATCAGGAATGCGTGGGCGGCGTCGATCGCCGACCCCACCTGCGTGAAGTGGGCCCCGGCGTCGAAGCTGCAGTTGACGTCGATGTTGAACGTGACGACGTCATGGTAGGAGATGCACACCTTGGTCGCCTGATCGGCGGCGATCCACTCGCGGTCATCGCCGGGAATCGTGGCGCTGGTGACGTTCTTGCTCCACGTCGTCCCGCCATCCTGGCTGGTGCTGACGGTGACATTCGCGAGGCTGAGGCTCGCGACGTAGAGATTGTTGAACCCGTTGGCGTTGGTCTCCGGCGAGTCCGTATCGCCGCCCCCCGGTCCGAGCCCGCCGAGCGCCTGCGAGAGCTGGTTGGGAGAGTCCAGGGCCGTGTAGTGCAGGCCGCCGTCGGTCGATTTCCAGGCGAGCGTCCCGGCGCCGACGCCCAGCTCCGAGGAGACGTAGAACGTCCCGGTGGCGTCGGCGCGAATCATGGGCTCCGCGGCGCCGTTGGTGCAGCCCGCCGAGCCCGGGCAGACGGTCCCCGGCGCGGCGCCGAGCTCGAAGTTGACGAAGGCGAACGATCCGCCGCCCCCCGATCGTGCCGCCGGCAAGCCGCCGTCCGGCACCGGCGAGGACGGCCTGCCTGTGTCGCAGGACGCCAACAGCAGGCTGCATCCCAAGCCAATCAAGCGCTTCATGACGGAGCCTCCGTGAGTGGTCACCGGTGGGCAGCGCAAGGTTCACGCCTTCGTGTTGCACACCAGCCCCCACGGAGGGGTCAGTACTCAACCATTAGGTCCATTCGCGCCATCGCATCAATTCTATGGAGGGAGTGGCGGGGACGCCTCACCTGTGGCGCCCGCGTGACCGCGGCTCGAGGAAGCCGCCGCCGGTGGTCGCAAACGTGATTGCGAATCATGGCAAAAGTGCGAACGCGAGAATGATACCGATCAGATACGACATCACAGCACAAGCTGCAACGCAAAGGTTCCAAAGAACCCGACTCGGCTCGAGAAATAGTACTCCTTGTAGTTGGTGACGGGATCGGACGGATCGGCAATCACGATGCAGGTCAGGAAGTAGAACACGATCATCGGACTGAGGTACAGAACGAAGCGGAAGAAACTCCACTCCGCAATGCTTCGGTAGCTCATTTGACCGCTCATGGAACGCGCTCACCAGATTGCTTGCCGATGCCCGCCGAGGATGCTTACGTTCCCCGAATGCCCCAGCTCATGACGGCTGAAGAGCTGCTGTACACGAATGTCCCGAACAAGCGCACAGAGCTGGTGCGCGGCCGTCTCATCGTCCACGAGCCCCCGGGCGGGCGGCACGGCAACATCACGGCGATGCTGGGCGCTCGGCTTTGGCAGCACGTCGATCTCACTGCCGCCGGCGCGCTCTTCGTGGGTGACACCGGATTCACACTAAGCCGCAATCCGGACACGGTGCGGGGTCCCGACATCGCCTTCGTGCACAGGGAACGCGTCCCCGACCCGATCCCTAGCACATTCCTTGAATTCGCGCCTGATCTTGTCGTCGAGATTCTGTCACCCACTGATCGCCCCGGCGAAGTGTTGGCCAAAGTTGGAGAGTGGCTCGATGCCGGTGCGCGCCTGGTGTGGGTGATCGATCCAGAACGCCGCCTCGCACGCATCTACCGCGCGGACGGAACGGAGCAGGTCCTGGAGGAGACTGGCCGGCTGCTCGGCGAGGACATCCTGCCAGGCTTCAGCTGCCCGCTGGCGTCGATTCTGAGTAAATGAAAGCAGTTCGCTACGACAGATTCGAAGGTCCGCTTCGTCTGGTCGACGTCCCTGATCCTGCGCCGCGGGCCGATGGCGTCATAGTAAAAGTAGGAGCCTCCGGTCTCTGCCGATCCGATTGGCACGGATGGAAAGGCCACGACGCCGACGTGAAAGTACCGCACGTGCCGGGACACGAGTTCGCCGGCGCCGTGATCGAGACAGGCAACGACGTACGCAAATGGAAGAACGGCGACCGGATCACCGTCCCGTTCTCGATGGGATGCGGCACGTGCGAGCGCTGCCGTGCGGGTGACGAGCAGATTTGCGATCGCTACTACCAGCCGGGCTTCACAGGCTGGGGCACGTTCGCGGAGTACGTCGCCCTCCCGTACGCCGACGTGAACCTGGTGCGCCTCCCCGATTCCATGACCTTCACGACCGCCGCGCTGCTCGGGTGCCGCTTCGCGACGGCGTACCGCGCCGTTGTCGGACAGGGCCGCACGCGGCGCGGCGAATGGGTGGCCGTGCACGGTTGCGGCGGCGTGGGCCTCTCGGCCACGATGATCGCGCAGTCCCTCGGCGCGCGCGTGATCGGCGTCGACATCGCGGCGGACAAACTCGAGCTGGCCCGCTCGTGCGGCGCCGAAATCGTCATCGATGCGAACGCGACAGCGGATGTGGCGGGGGCGATCCGGGAGGTGACGGGAGGCGGCGCCCATGTCTCTATCGATGCACTCGGCAGCCCCGCCACGTGCCGCAATTCGATCCTCTCACTGCGGAAGCGGGGCCGGCACATCCAGGTCGGGCTGCTCCTCGCCGAGCAGAGCGAGCCGCCCGTGCCAATGAGTCAGGTGATCGCGCGGGAGCTAGAAATCCGCGGGACGCACGGGCTGCAGGCGCGGGAATACGCCGGGATGCTGGAGTTGATTACCGAGGGACGGCTGCATCCTGAGAAACTGCTGGGAAAAACGATCGCCCTATCGCAGGTCGGTCCGGAGCTCGCAGCGATGAACTCGTTCCCCGGCGTCGGTGTTACCGTCGCGGTTCTGGACTAAGGGTCTATCACAGGTGGCGACTCATCAAGTCAGCGAGCGTCGCGCGGCAGAGTCTGTGGCCCGCCGAGACAAGGTGATGGCCGGCCTCCTGAAACGGACCGACCGGTTCCACTTACCGCGTCCGTCCTCCGGTCATTTTGCCGCCCTCGCCCGGAGCATCCTCCATCAGCAGCTGGCAGGTGCCGCGGCGCGGGCGATCCACGGACGATTCGTCGCACTGTTCGACGGTGATTTCTCGCCCGCGGCCGTCCTGGCTGTCGCGCCCAGAAAGCTTCGAGCCGCTGGGCTCTCGGGCAGCAAGGTCGCCGCCGTCCGCGATCTCGCGGCGCGGGTCCTGGATGGAACCGTCCCGCTCCATGGCATCGGCAGGCTCGAGGACGAGGAGGTCATCAGTCGCCTCTCGGTGGTCCGTGGCATCGGACGGTGGACCGCCGAGATGTTTTTGATCTTCCAGTTGCGCCGGCTCGATGTGTGGCCGGTCGGAGACTACGGTGTTCGCTCAGGCTACGCGCTGGCGTATGGCCTGCGGAAGCTCCCGACGCCGAAGCGGCTCGCGGCGGAGGGCGAACGGTTCCGGCCCTACCGAACGGTGGCTGCCTGGTATTGCTGGCAAGCCGTCCACGAGCAGCGTAAACTCAGCTCATGACGGCGGAAGAGCTCCTCGTTACCAACGTCCCGAATAAGCGCACGGAGTTGGTGCGCGGTCGTCTCATCGTCCACGAGCCCCCGGGCGGCCGCCACGGGTGTCGCACCACGATCGACGGGGCGAAGTGTTGGCCAAAGTCGGAGATTGGCTCGATGCCGGTGCGCGTGGTCTGGGTGATCGATCCGGAACGCCGCCTCGCGCGAGTCTACCGAGCGGACGGAGCGGAACAGCACCTCGACGAAACGCACCAGCTGCTCGGCGAGGACGTGCTGCCGGGCTTCAGCTGCTCGCTAGCGTCGATTCTGGGTTAGGCGATAGCTTCAGGGGGTCGCGGGTTCAAATCCCGCCGTCCCGACTGAGTTAAAGAGCGAGCCTCACGCAACTTTCAGGCGTGGGGCTTTTGTTCAATCGTCAACTGCACGCGAGGATTGAGATTGGGGATGCGGACTCCCGTGATCGTCTCATGGAGCGGTGGCAAAGACAGCGCGCTGCTGGTTCATCACCTGGAACGCGATCAACAGTACGAGGTCGTGGGCCTCGTCACAACTATTACTCGCGACTACGATCGCATCAGCATGCACGGGATCCGCCGCGCAATCCTCGACGCCCAGGTCACTCGGCTCGACCTTCCACTATATGAGGCGATGATTCCAGCAGCCGGGTCGAACGCCGCGTACGAGGCCGCGTTCCTGGCAGCCCTGGCGGGGGCGCGAGCGGCATTCCGCGATGTCCGCACGGTCGCGTTCGGGGACCTCTTCCTCGAGGACGTCCGCGCCTACCGTGAGCGGCTCCTCGCGTCGCACTCGTGGCAGCCGCTCTTTCCTCTCTGGGGTCTCGACACCGCAGCCCTCGCACGCCAGTTCGTCGCGGACGGGTTCCGCGCGATCGTGTGTTGCGTCGACACGCAGCAACTCGCACCCGAGTGGGCGGGCCGCGACTACGACTCCGAGTTTCTCGACACGCTGCCGCACGCCGTAGATCCCTGTGGCGAGCGCGGCGAGTTCCATACCTGCGTGTACGCCGGCCCGATCTTCCGCCAGCCGCTCGCGTTGCAGCGCGGCGACCGGGTCCGGCGCGAGGGGCGTTTCGAGTACTGCGACTTGCTTGTACGTGCCACGCAAGCGTCGTGACGTTCGTCACGCGCGATCGCGAGGTGCGTTACCGCGACGCTCTCAGCGAAGTCTTTACCTGTCGAGCCGTTGATCCAGCAGGACTCATTGTGGACTCAGTCGGAGGTACCAGAATGCTTCGCAAGATCCTCATCCTCGCCGCGGTGCTCGCAGTCCCAAGCGTGCTTTCGGCGCAGGGCGTTCCAAATGCCAACGCGTCCGACACCGCGAAGTCCAAGGTGGCGGCGCATCGCCAGAACCCGCAGGTGCCGGCGCAGGAAGCGTCGGACACCGCCAAGTCGAAAGTCGCGCAGCACCGTGCGACGAACGTCCGTGGCAACGCGTCGGGGACGGCCAACCGGCCGGTGACGCCCGCGACTCGTGCCGTGCCCGCCACGCCCAGCTCGGGCGCGAGCGGCGACACGCCCGCGAGCCCAGCGACACCCGCGCAGCCTGCGGTGCCGGCTTCGCCGTCCAAGAAGCCGTCGAGCCCCGGCAGCCAGGCAGGTAGTCATCGGCCGTAATGCACCACGCGATTGATAGTCGCGTGAACTATCGTGAGGCGCGGCGTTGCGACGTCGCGCCTCACGTCGTTTTGCGGGCTCGTACCGCGATGCTGTCGCTCGCGCTGCTGACCTTCCTTGTCCCTGCGGCGCGCGGCCAGGCGCAGGGCTCGTTCGGACTCGGCGTCGGCACGGTTCGCTACGCCGGTGGGACGAAGGTCAGTACCGCATCGTTCTCTCCCGCGTGGACGTTCGACTCTCCAAACACCAGCCTAAGCTTCGGTGGCACGCTCGCGTCCGTCCCGCTCGGCGTCTGGTCGAGCCAGGGCCGCGCGGACGTGTGGGTGTCAACGCCGCCGGCGTTCGGCGGATTGCACCTCGGGCTCCAGGCACGGCGGCGGGAACGGCCCAAACGGACGGCGGTTGGACAGCGGCAACTCACGGCGTTGCCGAGATCTTGTGGGCCGGACCGGCGTGGGGCGTTGGCATCGGCGCTGGACCGTCGGCCGGCTGGATCACCAACACATCCTTCGTCGTGGCACTTCACACGCGCGCGCGGGCGTGGTGGCAGGCGGGCACGCGGAGCTACAACGTGAGTCTCGAACCCACTCGCTTCCTCGGCGCATGGTTCACTGACGCGACCGTGAGCGTCACCAGCAATCGACGAGCCGTCGTCACGTC
>QHTW01000014.1:8274-12013 GCA_003220955.1 Gemmatimonadota bacterium
TCGCGCTCGAGCTGAGCGCGGGGAGCTACCTCGCAGATCCATACCAGGGCCTGCCGCGCGGGGGATACGTCACCGCTGGCGTGCGCCTGTTTACGGCCGCCCGCCGCTCCCTGCCGCCGGTGGCGTCGCAGCCTGCCTGGCCTCCGCTCGTGCCCCCGCGGCGGGGAGACAGCGTTGTGGTCCGATTCCATATGGAAAGCGCAAGCTCGGTCGCGATCGCGGGTGATTGGGACGGTTGGCAGGTGCGCCCTCTCTCGTCCCTCGGGGGTGATATCTGGGAGGGCGCACTCGCGCTCCGGTCGGGCACCTATCACTTCAATCTGCTGGTGGACGGCAAGGAGTGGGTGGTGCCTGGCGGCGTCGCCGTCAGCACCACCAGCACTGGCGGCATGGAGGGCGTGCTCGTCGTGCCGTAGCGTCCTTTAGTTCAGGTACTGGCTCACGAAATCCAAAACGTTCTTGCGGTCGAGACGGAACACACCGCCAGTGCCGCCGCACGTTCCGTTGAGCCCGAACGATGTTACGCCCGCGATGACATTGCTGCTGCCGAGGTAATTGGGACCGCCGGAGTCGCCAAAGCAGGTGCCGCCGCTCGCGGCGTTGTTGGACAGGAGCAGCGAGAAGTCTCCTGTAAAGCCAGGCGTATTGATTTGTACGAGCCAGGGTTCGGCGAACATCCGGATCTTCTCGGCTTCGATGAAGACGGGATTGATCTTCTGGAGCCCGTAGCCCACGGCGGTGAACCGCGTCGAGCTGCGCGGGTGCAGCGCGTCGAGTTGGTTGACGCTCGGGAGTTTCCCGTATTCGCTTGCCGAGAGACTCACTGCCCCGCTCAGCAGGACGACTCCAACGTCATGCCGGAAGAACTGGGCTTCCGTGAAGAGCGGATGGGAATGCCATTCCTTCGCCTCGATGGTGTTCGGGCCGGCAAAGGGGAAGTTGTTGTTGCCGTTCTGGACATCAGATTCGGTGAAGACGCGCATGCCGCTGAACTCGCCCGGCTCGCCCGCGCAATGTCCGGCGGTGAGGACGACTTTGGGGGCGATCACGGTGCCGGAGCAGCGGAATGCCGGCTCGCCGGCGATGTCCATGACGATGAGGACAACGGCGGGATGAGTATTGCCATCGAGCGAGCCGAAGGTGATGAAGGACGGGCGATCCGTCGGTGGCAGATCTGTTACGGCTTGATTGCAACCGAGCAGGCCGCCACAGAAAACCGCAAGCGTGGGGATAAGATTGCGAGCCCGCATGGATTCCTCCGAGAGAATCAGATGGAAAACTGGACGAAGCCCGGTACGAAGATGACGAACGATGGTGACGTTGACTAGCCGAGGTTCCCCGAGATGTGAGGGTTCGCCACCGTGCGCTTGTCATTGCGGCGGCTCGGAGCAGAACGCAGCCGTCGCCCCGGCCACGAGTGATCCCACGAGCGCGACGAAGAGCCCCGGACCGAGCTGTGGCACGAGCGTACCGTGCGTGCGCAGGTCCCGGTAGGTGACGAAGAGCTGGATCGTGAGCCAGAGGGTGAAGCCGGCGAGTCCCCACCCGAGCACGGCGACCGCATGTCGCAGGCGCGGCGCCGGCCGCTGCCAGTAGCGGACGCCCGCGACGAGACAGAGCGCGCCTCCCACGGCGAGCAGGCGGCCGTTGAGGCCGATCACGCCGCGCAGCGGATGAAGTCCCGCGAACAGCGAGAGCCATGGCAGGAACGCCCCAATCGCGATCAGCATGCCGCTTGCGACGGCGGCTGAGGCAACGAGGCGCTCCCGCGCATTGCGAGCGGCGATGATCGCTACATCCCCGCCCCCGGCCGCACGTCAAAGAAGAGGTAGACGTCGGTCAGAATCTCAGGCGTGATCTTGGTACCGGTCGGGTCCGCAGCCTGGAGCGCGCGCACGGCGGCGAGGCTCTTCCCGGCGACGACCTGGTCCCACGTGGCGGGATCCTTTACCCCGATGACGTGCAGTTCCCAGAAATTCCCCTCGGCTTGATCTACGATGTGGCTGTGCGCCGGGAGCGGCGCGTTCGCCGCGCCGGCGCCGAACAGGCGGGAGAGGTCGATGGTGGAGGGATGGTTGATGCAGTGGCCGACGATCGGGCACTGCAGCGTCGACTCGGCAGGCCGGAAGCCAAGCGGCGTCATCACGAACAGGATCGGAATCTTCCCCGGCCGCGGATCGACCGTGCCGTCAGATCCGGCTTCGCATGCCGTCGTCGAGCCGACGGGCCCACCGTCAGCGACCGGAGTGGCGCAGAAGAACGGCTTGTGGTAGAAGAACTGGACGGTCTGCCCCTTGAGCCAGCCGGCCGTGAACCCGAATTCGGCGCCGTCCACCGAGTTTTGGGTTTGGTCGAACGACGGCCGGTCAAGCTGGGTTGGTGTACGGCCATCGGAGCAGGCGGCCACGAATGTCCCGAGCGTGGCCATCGCGAAACACGCAAGGCGAGTCGAGTGCATATGGAGCCTCCACGGCGAGTGGGCTACAGGGACTTGAGGTATTCGACCAAATCGGCCTTCTGCTGCGGCGACAGCCCGAGACCGAAGAAACTGTTGTAGTGCTCCACCACCGCGAGCAGCGTGGCGGCGCTGCCGTCGTGGAAATAGGGCGCGTGCCGCGTCAACGCGCGGAGCGGCGTGGTCCGGTATTTATGGTTCTTGAGCCGGTTGGCCCGCACGGGATCCATCCCCGTCTCTGACGGCGCGTGCAGGATGCCGAGATTGACATCGGTGAACGCCATCGTGGGAATGTGGCAGCTTGCGCACCGGCCGGTCGTGGTGAACACCGCCTGGCCGCGCGCCGCTGCGGCCGGATCAAAGCTGCCGGCAGGCGGCGCCGGGGCATCGAGACTGAGCTGATACGCGCGCAGGACCGGCAGCACCGGCGTCACGCGGTCGGGCGTCTGTTGAATGCTGATGCCGAGCGCCGGGTCGGAGAACGAGCCGTGGCCGTGCATCTGCGTGACGGCCACGTAGGCATTCCAGTAGGAGACCGGACCTTCGGCCGTGTACGTCTCCAGCGCGACGTTGCGCAACCCGAGGGCCGGTGGGATGACGACCGGGCTGTTGATGCCGTCCCGGTTGAACTCCGCGTCGTACTTCCCCGGTCCCCACGAATTGAAGACGGCCTTCACGGCAGCGGGGAGCGCGGGCGAGAGTGCGACGATGGCGCCGACGTTGAGATCGCTATTCGGCAAGCCATCCACACGCCGGCCGACGCCGGCCGTGACCGAGTTATCGACGGTCGAGTGACACAGCGCGCACGTGATGCCGAGGCGCTTGATGTGTTTGTCCGCCGTGACGTCGGCCTCCACGCCAACGACGGCATCGCGGCGCAACAGCTCCACGGTGGTGGCCGGGCTCGTGAGATCCGCGCTCGCGAGGAACCCCGGCGGTAACCGTTCCGCATCCACCTTGAGTCCTACAGCAAGAGCCGTGGCCGGGGAGACGGCCGCCTCGATCACAGCGTTCAGGAGCAGCGTGTCGGTCCAAAACGGTTCGTCGCCGAACGTCCAGTGCCGAAAGATGTAGCGGCCCTGTGCGGGGGCGGGGACGTCGACCGGCGGCGCGGTGAGTGGGTTCTGCGCCTCGAGCGCGGCTCGCGGGGGGGCGGTGGGGCCGCGCTGGTCGGTACAGGCGAGGAGTGCAACGAGGGAAAGAACCGCGAACGTCGACGACGCGTGATGGTGAGGGCGCATGACGACCTCCTTGACGAGTGCGACCCCGGGGTGAGTCTATAAC
>QHTW01000014.1:12059-16436 GCA_003220955.1 Gemmatimonadota bacterium
TAGAAACCGTCACGGAGGTCGACCACCATGCGGGTTAGAACGGTCTTCACCATATGCGCAGCCTTGGTTGTTCTGATGAGTTGCTCGAGCGCGACGTCGCCGAGCTGCACGGCGGCCTGTGTCACGATCCAGGACTTCTCCTTCTCCCCGGCCACGCTCTCGGTCAAGGCCGGCACCACCGTCCAGTGGAACAACAACGGGCCGTCATCACACACGACGACCAGCGACAACGCGATGTGGGATAGCGGCGCGCTCGCTGGACCGAGCGGGGGGGGAGCCTATGGCGGAGCGCCCGGAGGATCCTTTCAATTCACCTTCAACTCGCCAGGCAGCCTATCACTATCACTGCAAGCTGCACCCGCCGACCATCGCGATGTACGCCGGCTTTACGGGGGCGATTACGGTGACGCCGTAAGCGCGAGCCTGGCGGTTGGAGGAAGCGGCGAGTTGTAGGGGGGAGTCAGGCTACTTGGTAGGTAAGGTCAGGGCCACGCAACAGGCGCCGGCCTCCGGCGCAGATCGGGCGCGCGCCCGCCGGACGCCGGCACCGGCCACGAGGCCCCGCACCAGCGCGAGATTCATCCCGCACACGAGGACGCGCGCCTCGGCCGCGACCGCGTCGAACGGGCAATTGCGCAGCCGCACCTCGCCATCCACGCGTGTCGGCTCGAAGCCGCAGTCGTCGAGTGCGGCTAGCGCGGCCGCGAGCGGCCGCCGCGGCCCCCCCGGCCCCCCCGGCCCCCCCGGCCGTCGGCGTCCGCGGCCGCGGCGCGCTTCGGCGCGGGCTTCCTGACCGAGCGTCTTGCCGAGGTCGTGCGCGGCGCGCTCGAGGACCCGACGGCTGGCCGGGGAGCGCTGCGCGGCGAGCGCGCGGGCCAACAGCCGCCCGGCGAGGTCGTAGCGACGCTGGGGGAGCGTGATGTCGACCTGGCGCGTCGAGCGCCGGTACAGCTTGGCCGGACGGCCCGCGCCGGGGCCTTGGCGGCCGCTCAGGCGGCGGAAGGCCGCGTCGAGCAGCCCGAGCTCGACCAGCTTGTCCAAGTGGAAGGCCGCGAGGGCGCGCGACACGCGGAGGGCGCGCGCTGCCTCATCGCGTCCCACCTCGCGCCGGCGCCCGGCGACGTAGAGATAAAGCTCCCTCCGGACGGGCTCGTCGAGCGACGCGATGGCCGCGATGCAGTGCTGGAGATCGGGCGCGCACATGCGACCAATCTACATCTGTCCGTACGGGGTGAAAGCAGTATAGCGCGAATCATCGCGACTTCGCAGTGGCGCCCTTTCAGTGAGAGTCTGTCGGGCTCAGAACTCGCAGCACCGGATGGCCGCTCACGTTGGCAAGGGGCAGGTACACGCGGTGCGTGGCCGGATCGACCGCGACCGTGTGCGCCCAAGGCGTGCGATACCAGCCGAGCTGGGTGAGCGCTCCGTCCTGCTCGGCGAACACCGCCACCACTCCTGACTCAGCAGCCACGTACAGCCGGCCCAGGGTCGGGTCAAATGCGAGTACGTCTGGGTCGCTCCCGATCGGAAGCACCTGACGCAGCTGCAGCGTCTGGAGATCCAACACCCCGAGCGTTGCACTTTCCTGTCCCGCGATGAATGCCAGTCGATGCGGAGCGTCGATGTAAACGCCATGCGGATGGCGGACCACCCGGTCGAGTGTGATACGGCGTACGATCGTTGCAGTCGCGGGATCGATCACCGCGAGCTGGTTGGCGGTCTGGACCGCGACGATCACGCAATGCGAGCCGGAGTCGTACTGCGTGTTGCCCGCCTCTCCCCCGAGTTCGATTGGCGTTACGACGCGGTTGGTCCGCCCGTCGATTGCGAAGTCGCGCTGCCCCGACTCGTCGGAGACGAAAACGCGACGCTCGTCGGGAGCGTACGCGATCCCGTCGGGGAACGAGGGCCCCGGCACCCGTGCCACGATCCTGAACGTGGAGTCATTCACCACCATCACGGCGTGGGCCCCAGTCACCGACGCATACGTACGATGTTCGGCGGGCACGGCGAGGACGCCAGTCACCCTCTGAAAGCCCTCCAGATTGCCGATCACTCGTTCAGCTCGTACGTCGAAGACTACCAGTTGCCCCGCCCCCATGTGGGAGATGAAGAGTCGCCCGGCGTCAGGCTCGAGGCTCTGATAATCGAAGCGCGACGTGGTCCCAGGCAGCGGGAGATTGGCGATCACCCGGAGCGGTACGGCTGCTGTCGATGCAGGTGGGATTGTGCCAGTCCAACGCGCTTCCACTGGTGGCCCCGCTAACGTGCAGGCAGACGGCGACTGTTGCGCGGCGGCGAGGGTGAATGTGGTGAGCCAGAAGGGAAGCATCACGGCACGAGTGGGGTGACGGTGAGGTCGTCGAACAGGGTGTGAGAGTCGGCCTTTGTCCAGACGCCAACCCTGCCCGGTGCGGTGAACCGTGAATCGTGGACGTCGATAAGCTTCTGGTTGTTGAAATAGACCTCGATGTGATCGCCGCGTATGTCTGCGCGCAGCGAGTGCCAGACTCCCGACGCGACCGGCACATGCACCCGCTTCACTTCTACGCGGCGGCCATATTGCACGTAATACCAGCAGACATTGTCCTCGAGCGCATTGGCCCGAGTGAGGTAGTAGTTATTCTCGTCCTGGTAGCGCCAGACGATGCCGCACGCGCGATCCGCGCGCCCGCTCACGGGCTTGCACCGGACCGCTACGCTGACGTCCCCGAACAATGGCCCATCCGCAACGGCGACGGGAAACCGGTAGTCCGTTCGGTCACTGTCCTCCTGCGCGAGGACGTTCGGCGCGCTGGGGGCGTCGGCGTCGGCGCGGACGACCCACCGTCCGGGGTGCCCCGACCCGGTCCGGCCGAATGAGAAGCCGGCGGGCGACTGCCCGATGCTCGAGCTGTCGAACGTCCAGGTCATCGTGCCTTGTGTAGCGCTCGGCGAGCGATTCACGACTGTCGTCGGGCTCGGTGCCGCTGCAGCCCCAGCAGCCGGCGTAACGGCATCGTCGTCGTCGTCATCATCCTGATCCCGAGCGCGACTCTTGCACGCCAGTGCTGTCGTCCCGATCAAGACGAGGCCGATGGTGACGCGAAGTGGCAGTCGGGCGAATGACATCATATCTCTAACCCTCTTTTCCGTTCAGTGCGCGGCAGCACCTTTCAAGAGCAGACCGACGATTCCCGATATCGCGATGAGCACTGGTTCCGGGACCCGCTTTGTCATGAGAAGGACACCGAGTGTGCTGGCACCGATCACGATCGTCGGCACATCGACGATCGCACGCCGTCCGAGCACGATCACCGCGCCGGCGATCGCGCCGGTCGCGGCCGCGGTGACGCCGTCGACGAACGCCTTGATCCGCACATTGCCGGCAATGCGGTGAAAATACGGTGCCGCGAGCATGGTTACGACGTACACCGGCGCAAATACGCCGATCGCTGCGGCGATAGCGCCGAGTGGTCCCGCGACGAGGTACCCGATGAACGCCACCGTGATCACGACGGGGCCGGGCGTAATCATCGAGACCGCGACTGCGTCCAGGAACTGGCGCTCCGTGAGCCAGTGGAATCGTTCGACCACGCCACCATGGAGGAATGGCACGATTGCGAGCCCGCTACCAAAAACGAACAACCCCGCCGCAGCGAAATACCAGAAGACTTTCCAGAGCACACCGACTGATCCTACGCCGCCGAGCCACGGTACGACGACCAGCGCCGTGGTCGGAAGAGACGGGCGCGCGGGGGCGCGGACAAACATGGGTATGAGTCCCGAGAGCACGAACAGCCAGATGATCTCGGTCGCCGTCCAGGCCGTGACAACGAGGCTCACGGCAAAGAGTCCCCACAGCAGCCGATCACGACCCAGCGTCTTCCGTGCGAGTTGCACGGCGCTCTTCGCGATGATCGCGATGACCGCCGCCCCGATGCCGTAGAACAGTGCCTGCATCCACGCGAGGCCGCCGAATTTGACGTAGAGCGCCGAGAGTACCAGCACCATCAGGAACGACGGCGCCACGAACGCGATCCCGACAAGGGTCGTGCCGAGCAGTCGCCCACGCACCCAGCCGAGGTACATCGCGAGTTGAGCGGCGAGCGGGCCGGGGGCGAGCTGGGCGAGTGCGAGTCCCTGCTTGTAGTCCTCAGGTGCAATCCAACCACGCTCCTCCACGAGGTCGCGCTGCATGTAGCCCGCGAGTGCGATCGGTCCGCCGAATCCCAGAGTGCCCAGCTTCAGGAAGTAGCGGACGAACCGCGTGAGTGGGACTCGAGCCGGCGCTCCGCCGATCGTCATGGCGCAACATCGACGATCAGCGTCAGCCCCCCGCCGCCCCGCTCTTCGACATTGTTGTTTAGGGTATGGTGGGGGATGTGACAATGAAAC
>QHTW01000014.1:16523-29119 GCA_003220955.1 Gemmatimonadota bacterium
AAGGGACCGCTATGCATGTGCATCGGGTGAATGAAATTGTTGTGCGTGCCGATGATCCGAAACTTGACCGTCTCTCCCACCCGCAGGTGCAGCGTATCGGTGGCGGGATAGGACTTCCCTTTGATCGTGAAGTAATTCGGCAAACCGCCCTCCATTAGCATCGCCGGGTACGTCAACCCATCTCCGTACAGCCGTTCCTGAAGCTGCACCACGTACTCGTGATTCGCGACGGGCTCGGCGGCGGCGTTCGTTGGGCGAATGATGATGGCGCCGTAGAGTCCTAGGGCCTGCTGTCGATCGGGACGGGTGTGCGAGTGGTAGAAGAACGTGCCGGATTGGAGCGCGACGTACTCGTAGGTGTAAAGCCCACCCGGCGGGACGGGGTCCTGCGTGATATTGCCGGGTCCATCCATGCGGTTCGGCACGATCAGACCGGGCCAATGCATCGTCGCGGGCTCAGGCAAATGGTTCGCAAAGTTGATACGCACGCGGTCACCCTGTTGGAACTCGAGCCGCGGCCCTGGCACCTGCCGATTGATCGCATACGCGGTGACTTGCGTGCCGGGCAGGATGTTCCAGCGGATAATCGACGCGTCGAGATCGAAGACCTTGACACCGCCCTCGATGCGGGGCGCGAGCAGCATGTCGCCTTTGGCCTCAACCGGCGCCGCGTAACCCACTCGCCCCGGGTCGGCCGCAGCCATATCGCGCATCGCGTCCGCCGGCGTGGACGGTGTCATGATCATCCCGGCGGCATGACGGTCCCGCGCACTTCTTCGGCGCTCACACGCATATTCACGAACGCAGCCGGGACGAACATCCCGGCGATGAGCAGGAGAGTCGCGAAGCCGGTCAGCGTCGCCAGCTGGACCCGCGTCGGTGCCGCCTCGGCGTCGTGGGCAGGGCCGCCGTGTTCGTGGTGTTCATGATGTTCGTGGTGCTCGTCCTGCTCCGACCCCTTCTGATGCTGTGCCCGCACAGTCATGAGGCCGTGTTTCATCCCCTGCGCGACCAGCCACACGTTGATCGGATAGGCAATGGTGAATCCAACCACAACGCCGAGGGACATCACGAACCAGAACAACGGCTCCCCGGGCCACATGGCTCGCATGTCCCGGCTCATCAACAGAATCATCACCGGCGCCATGCCGCCATCATACAGGTCATCGATAGCAGCTCGGGGATGAACGAGCGGCGAACGTTCTGCGCGTACGTCCCTCCCATCATCTCGCGCGTGAACAGCGATTGAAAAATCAGCAAGCCAAATAGGAATCCGGCCACGTACTCGACGATCACATCCACCCACATCGGGAAACCGAGCAGCGCCGTGACCGCCGCGGCGAGGATAATCCCCGTCGCGTCTCCCGCCACGCAGTGCACCGTCGAGCCAACTCCCTGTTTCCAGAGCGGACGCACGAACTGTTCGTGGGTGCCGGGCGCCGGTTCTTTGTCGGACATGACATAAAGGAGAAGTCCGACAGGTCCCATGTAGAGCGTGACAAGGACAAAGCCCCACTTCATCACGGGCGCTTCGGGGTTATTCCGAAACTGGTCGTATGCGACGTAGACCGCGGAGAGCACGGCAATGAGGAGCCATGCGTACACCACGAAGTCGATCGGCTGGAGAATCATGGAGGTCTCGAGGTTAATGACCCATGGGCGGCATGGGAGTCGCCATGTCGTGCGGGGCATGGATTGGGCGAATGCGGAGGAACAGCATTCCGCCCACGGGCGTGCGCGACCCGTAGATCGGATCGAGTGATGTTGGCACGACGTTCAGCGATCCCTGAAATCCTAGGCCGACCGTCGCCATCGAGGTCCGGCCAACCTCGCGAATGTACCCCACGGAAAACGCCGCAACGTTGAACGTCGAATCAGGAGCGAAGCCTCCCGGTTCGGTCGGTAGGACCAATTCCTCGGCGGTCTTCTGAACGAGCTCCACGCGTCCAAAGACCGTGTTACGGCGATCCAGGACGGCCTCACTCTCGGCGAGCGCGGAGTGCGAGGTTCGGCCGGAGTGTCGATTAGCACCCCACAGCAGCAGGGAGCCAAACTGTTCGTCTCCACGGGGCCCACCCTGCTTGTCGTACTGCACAAAACCAAATCCATGTAGCATCACGAGCCATGACCCGATCATCCTGTGGCGTGCGGGGAGGGACACCGCATCGGGAATCCACGTGGTGCCGGAGCCCATCCGTTCCATAGGCACGCCGAGCGGGTCGATCATCATCATTGCCATGGGCTTCATAGGGTCTGCTGCGGTATCCGGTGGGCGGGATGCTGTGCACGGAGCACGGCTGGCAGAACTACGCTTGCGAGCAGCAAGCGAAACACGTGAGCTACAGCCGGCCACCTCATGACGCCAGGTGGTGGACGACCTTCACCACGAACGCACCGTTCAACGGTCGGCTGAGCGATCGCATGGCCGGGAAGCGATACGTCGCGGCTCGATTGGTCGTATACCCCGAGTTCCAGACGAGGAACAGATCGTCGCCGATCTGCGGAATCCAATGGAACCGGAGGTTGAAATCCGCGCGCTGCACGTCGTTGTTGTATTGGACGAAGCCGAGAAAACTGGTGCGTGGATTGAAGTCGTACTCGATCCGACCCGAGACGAGCAGCGCCGTGAAGCCGCCGCCCGGAAGTCGCGCCGCGGTGCGCGAGAGGGCACTGCTCACAATCATGTGCCCGCCGCCACGCCACGTGCCCTCCAGCTCGACGTCGGCGCTGCGGCCGCCGTAAAACGGACCCCAATTGACGAACGCGCCGAACGCGAGCGGCCGGCCCCGTGACATGAAGTACTGTAGCTCGTAGCGCGACCACCAGTAGCGGCCGGGTGGGATCTTCACTTGTCGGAAGATGTCGAACGTGTCGGCCGGCGCGTCGAACCAGCGTTGGAAATTCACTTCGAAGCGATCGCCGTTTTCTCGCTCGCCTCCCAAAAACCGCCACTCAAACCATGCGGTCTGCCAGTCCGCCGTGCGACCGAGCGATCCGGTCCGGTTGGCGATGATGTCCCATTCGGGGATGAACTTGAAATCGAGCTGGCGGATGCCGAGGGCGTGGGGTCGCGGCATGAAGTTGGTATGTCCGGTCGTCTCCCAGATGCCGGTGCGGCGCACGAAGCCGAGCGGCGGCGTGAACCCCGCGTCGATCCGATACAGCGAGACGAAGTTGTCGAACAAATCGTTGGGGTTGTCCGTCGAGACCCGCCAGGCGAGCGGCGTTCCCGTGACGCCGGGCGTCCGGCTCCCGGCGATCCAGAACTTGGGCTCCACGTTCTGGCCATCGACCACCAGGGGAAGGTCGACATCGAAACCGCCGGCTGCCTGCGCGCCGCCGTTCGACGTCGTCCGCACGCTTCCGATGGCGCCCACGTAGGAGCGCGCGAACAGGTCGTGCTGCAGCCGGAGTACGGCATCGTTGGCCCGCTCGCTGCCGCCGGTTTGGGTATCGAGCAGGCCGACGCGCCATGGCCCCCCCCCGGCGCGCCCCGTGATGCGGGCTCCCGCGATGATCGGGACAGCGGCACCCGCGGTATCGAGTCCGACGCGGCGCGAGTAGAACACCTGCACGCGCCCCGGTGTCCCGAAGTCAAACAACCCGCTCGATTCGAGGAAGAACTCGCGCTTTTCGGGGAAGAAGAAGGGAAAGCGGCTGAGATTGATCACCTGCTGATCGGCCTCGACCTGCGCGAAATCGGTGTTGGCG
The DNA here is from genome assembly GCA_003220955.1 of Gemmatimonadota bacterium. Taxonomy (GTDB): domain Bacteria; phylum Gemmatimonadota; class Gemmatimonadetes; order Gemmatimonadales; family GWC2-71-9; genus 20CM-2-65-7. Next base: position 20,235 of record QHTW01000014.1, read on the forward strand.
GTGAGATCGGCCGTCACGGTCGGCGTGACCGGGACTTTCACGTCGATGCCGGCTTTTCCGCTCACGAAACCATCGGCGACTCTCGTGCCGAGGCTGTCGTGCTCCGCCTCCGTGAGTCGCGTGAGCACATACGGGTAGGCTTCGACGCCCCTAAGCCGGTCCAGAGTGCCGAGCTCGGTCAGCTCTCCTTCGTTCATCAGTTGGTACAGGCCCTCGGCTCGGCCCCACGAGCGCCAGAGGTCCTGCTCGTTCTTGCGCCGGATGAAGCGGCGGACGTTGAAACCGAATCGCAGGTCGTCTCCGCGCCGGAACCGCAACGTGCGGAACGGAATCCTGAACTCCGCCGTCCACGCTGCGGCATCCCGGGCGACCGCCACATCCCAGATGCCGTTCCAGTCCTCGTTGAGGTTGTCGATGCCGACCAGCTGAGCGTCCCACATCGCGCCCTTCGGATTGGTGCCGAAGACGAAGGCCCCGCGACGATCGTGAAAGCTGTCGATCAAGAGCTGCACGTTGTCATCACTCGACAAATCCGCGTCACGCCGCAATTCTGTGGCGCGGACGTGCGGCATGTCGTCGTCGACCAGCCGAACGGCGACGTACAACGCGGTGGCATCCCGCAAAGCCTTCACGACCGTCCGCTCGCTCGCCGGAGCCCCAACCGCGGGCTCGCGCTGACGGAAATCGCTGATCGAGTCCGCGGTGGCCCACGCTGGCTCGCGGAGCCGACCGTCCAGAGAAATCGGAGCGATCGCCCTGCCGACCCGTAGCCCGGTGCTGGCGTTGGTCAGAGCATCCTGCTGGGCTACCATTCCGGTCGGCGCGGCCGAAGCGAGGCTGAATAAGACGAGGAGCCTAGTGCGCTGCGTCAATCGCCGGCCGGAGTTCGCGAGCGGTTATTTCTTGCGGGTGCCCTTGACCGTGCCCTTTACGACTTCACCGTTCGAGAAGCGTGCTTCGATCGCGCCCCAGACGGCGTTGTCCTTGAAATGCAGCGTCTCACGAGTCGTGACCGTCTGTCCCGGCCGCGTGACGCTCTGGAATGGCCCGGCCTCGGTGACGACGCTGTCTCCGCCCATCGCGACCACACGCGTCGCGATCGGGGCGCGGCCCGCGAGGTGCGTGACCCAGCCGTTCGCATCGGCGGTGGCGGTCACAAGTGAGCGGACGACCGTGTCCTTGCCGGCGGCGGTCTTGACATTGCTTTCCATCGCCCACGCCCCCGCGATGGTGGGCTTGGCGCTGGCGGCGGCCTGCGCGCCGGCGGCCGCGGCCGGCTTCGGCTTTGACGACGCAGCGGGTCGCTGCGCCACGGCGGCGGTGGCGAATCCGGTGAGACAAATGGTAGAAAGGAGAATGACAGCGCGCATTGTTGGTCCTCCGGCGGAAGCGTTGTAGCCGGACACATACCTCAGGGGAGCGCCCCGGCCAGGGCGGCTCTGCCTATGTTAGCCACAAATTGCTTCTACCGCACCCTCCCGCGCGCAACGACTTTCCAACTGCCTTCCACTCGACCGCGGCGGCCGTACCAGATGTCGTCGTGCAGGTTCACCGTCGCGCAACAGTGGCTCGGCACTACCCAGACTTTCTCCCCGACGCGCGGCTTCCCGTCGATCTCCACGTAGCCGTGCTCCTCATTCATCTTGTGCATCGTCCATTGGTGCCCAAGAAAATAGCCGAACGTTCCGACTCCGAATGTTGGATCGCTCGAGAACGTCTTTGACCCGGCGTCAATCACACACTGACCCCGCACCGCGGTGCTGACGACCGTGGTGAGCACGCGCAGCGCGCAGTCCGCCTCCTCGCAGACCTGTGCCGCGAGGCTGCTCGCGTCGTAGAATACGTAAGTCCCAGGGCGAATCTCGGTGGTCTGCGGGATCAGCGGCGTTTTCGCGGCGCCCGGCGTCGAGCCGCCGGAGACGATCTTCGCCTCGAAGCCCGCCCGGCCGAGCGCCGCGAGGACGGCGTCGATCTTGACGCAGGCCGCCCGAAAGCCCGCCTCGTCGAGCCACGACGGCCAGTAAAAGATCCCCTGGAAATCGGAGCAAGCGCGCGCGATCGCGACCGCTTGCTCGGGTGACTGCGCGCCGGTGCGACCCACGCCGACGTCGATCTCGACCAGCGTTGCGATCCCCTGGAGGTCACGCGCGACGTCCACCGAATCGACGGCCACTTTCACGCGACGCGTTTTCGCCAGCGCTCTGAGCCTCGGGACCTTTTCCTTGAGGAGTGGATACGCCACCAGCACATCCTCCCCCGGCAGCACCTCCGCCTCGCCCACCTTGGCGACCGTGATCCCGACGGCGCCGGCATCGAGCTGCATCCGCGCAATCTCGGCGATCTTGTGGGTCTTCACGTGCGGCCGGAGCGCGACGCCCCACGCGCGACATTGCGCCTGCATCCGCGCGATGTTGCGCTCTAGACGGTCGAGATCGACGTACAGGGCAGGGGTGTCGAGGTCGAGCGCGTCCACTATCGAGCCCCCGCATTCTTCGCGATGCACTCGATCTCGACGGCGATGCCGCCCGGCAGCGCGCCCGCCTGGATCGTGGTCCGTGCCGGAAATGGCGCCGTGAAGTAGGTCGCGTATACCTCGTTCATGGCGGCGAAATCGTTGATGTCCCGTAGGTATACGTTGCACTTGACGACGTCATCGAGTGACGAGCCCGCTGCCTGGAGGATCGCCCGCAGGTTTTCGAATACACGTTTTGTTTCCGCGCGTACATCTCCTAACTCCAGACTCCCGGTTCCTGGATTAATGGGCCCCTGTCCGGCAACGAAAATGAAATCGCCTTCGACGATCGCCTGCGAATACGGACCCATCGGCTTGGGAGCCTTCTCGGTCACAATGGCTTTTCTCAAGCGATCCTCTGCAATCGTTTCCAGAGGTAATGAACGGGGAACCCTGCCACCGCAATGGCGAGACCGTAGACCGGCGAAAAGTTGCCGACCTGGATCTGGCCCCCGACGATGGCCGACAGACCGACGACGGTGCCTATCAGAAACAACAGCGGCACCCACGGATAGATCGGCGTGCGGAACGGCCTCGGCGCATCAGGCAGCTTCCGTCGCAGCACGAACACCGCGGCGACGGCAAAAATCAACGCGGCCCACTCGACGACCACGAAGTAGGTGATCAGCGTATCGTAATCCCTGAGGACGAGGACCATGATGATCGCGACCGCGCCCTGGATCAGCAGCGCCGCCCACGGCGTGGCCCAGCGCGGATGGATGCTTCCGAGAAAGGAGAAGATCAGGCCGTCGCGCGCCATCGCGTACGGCACGCGCGTCTTGGCGAGCAGGTTGCTGTTGAGCGCGCCGAAAATGCTCGTCATGATTGCGAGCATGATGAGGGCGCCACCAGCGGGCCCGGCAATCGCCGTCATGACCGTCCGCGCGATCGCTTCCTTTTGCTGCGCCATGATGCTGACCGGCATGATGTAGAGGTAGGCCAGGTTCGCGCCGATGTAGAGCGTGACGATGACCAGCATCCCGACGATGATGATCCGCTTCATCAGTTGCTCGGGTGACACGACCTCGCCCGCGATCATGCTGACGCCAATCCAGCCGTCGTAGGTCCAAATGACCGCGGCGACCGCGCGCGCCAACCCGCCGCCGTGCACGGTACCGCCCGCGGTAATGTTGGCCAGATTGCCGTGGCCGAGCAGAAATGCGCCGAGGATGATCGCCGCCAGCGCAGTGACCTTCACCAGGGTGGTCACTCCGCTCACGGCTGCGCCGACTTGCGCCCCGAGCACGTTGGCGAACGTGAGGGTGACGATGGCGGTGATCGCGATCAGCTGTACTGTCCGGGCGACTGACGGCGTGCCGAGCAGGTTGAGCAGGAATTCCGCGAAGACGACGGCAAGCGCGGCGACGGTGGTGGGCGTGGTGATCAGGACATACAGCCAGCCGAATACGAACGCGGCGGCGTCGCCGTAGGCCTCGCGCAGGAACACGTACACGCCGCCAGCCCGCGGCAGCAGCGTGCTCAGCTCCGCCACCGCGAGCGCGCCGCAGATGCTGATCAGGCCGAAGGCCGTCCAGAGTCCCATGATGACGAGCGGATTCGGGACGAGCCCGGCAATGGTAGGGGGTGTGCGAAAGATCCCGCTGCCGATCGTGAGGCCGACGATCAGCGCGATTCCGCCGAACAGCCCGATGACTCGGCGGAGATCCTGCGGCGGCGACTCAATCATCTCTGCGACTTCGTCCTGAGCTCCTCGAACCAATTCTCCACAACGATTAGCTGGTCGGGTGCGCCGGCCCGGATCATTAAGAAGCGCCGGTCGTCTGGGGCCACAGCATACTGCGGAGCGAATCGGAGAGATGTGAATCCCGCGGCCGGAAAGAGTGCTGCGGAGCGTCCGAGCGAGAATCTCGGCTGAGTATGTATTGCGACGGCCACCAGGTCTCCGGAGGCGGCGCGATAGAACAACTCACTTCCGCGATGGGACCAGAGCGGCTCCGTTCCCGCGCCCGTCGAAATCGCCCACTTTCCCGCGCTCGTGTTTGGAAATGGCACGACGTAGATCTCGTCCGCGCCGGTCTCGTTCGAGCTATACGCCAGCCATCGCCCGTTGGGTGAAAGGGCTGGAGCGAGTTCGGTGAAGGTGGTCGCCGCAACGGGCACCGGCGCTGTATCGATTCCCGGCCGGATCGCAAGAATGTCACCCAAACCGGGCGACGCTACGTCGGTCCGGAAGATGAGCCATTTCCCATCGGGAGACCAGCCCGCATTGTGCAAGTTCCGCTTCTCATGAAGCTGCATCACTGCCGGTGCGCTGCCATCGGCCCGCTCGGTCCATAGATCAGTTGCGCCTGTCGCGTGGCCCGACGAGAACGTCACGGATCTGCCGTCTGGTGTCCACGCGGGGCCCGAATTGTCGTTTCCCTCGAGCGTCAACTTGATGCTAGGCCCTCGGTCCAGCCGCTTGATCCAGATATTCGTGGGCTCAGCATTAGCGACCCTCGCTACGGCGAGCCACTTCCCGTCCGGTGAGAGAGCTGGGAAGCCCAAATAGTCGCTCGGCCATTCAGGATCGACTGCCTGTGCTCTGCCGTCGCGCGTTACCCACACGAGCTCCTGCTTACCCTGTCCCGCGCCAGTCGCGTATACCAGCGTCCCTGTCGCTGAAACCGCGAGGTCCGCTGAGCCGCCCACGAACCCCAACCGCATACCTTCGGTAAGCGCGGTCGGCTCGCCCGTGACTTTCATCGAATTCTGATCGAAGGGCACGACCATCAAAGTCTTGTTCGTCGTCACATAGATGAGGTGGCCCGACGTCGTGTAGCGTGCGTACATCGCGTCGTCCACGATCACCCGGTGTTTCCCTGACGGGATGTCGGCCACAGCGATCGAGAGCCTGATTTTTCCGTTCTTCCCCCTGAACCTGACCGTAAACAGCACGCCTTTGCCGTTGGACAGCACGTCGGGCCAAGCGTGATCGATCTCTCCACGTGCGGTGTCGAGCGTCGTAAACGGTTTCGGCAGGGCCCCCGGTTTTGCCTCCACGCGGAGGAGACCGACCCCGTCTTCGATCGCGTCGACATAAATGAAATTGTCCGGTCCCCAGGACGCGCCCGACACTCCGGTGAGCGAATTCGACACGGTGATTGGCGGGCCCCCGCCGAGCGGGGCGATTTGAACGATGTAATCCCTGAGGAAGCCTACCTGGCGACCGTCAGGCGAGAAAAACGGTGAAGTCGCCCCTTCTGTCCCTGGCACACCGATGGCATGGAGCTGGTTGCGTGCTCGTATCAAGAGCTGCGAGCGGGGACCGCCGATGTACGCCATTCGCGATCCGTCAGGGGAGATGGCAAGACGTCCCGACCAGGCCGTACTTGGAGCCATTGCCTCGGTCGAATCGATCGCCAGCATGGACCGCACTACTTGCTTCGCCGGTACGGGGCGCAGCCAACCCCAGATCGCGCCACCAGAAATCAGCATGGCGAGCACGATCACGGCGTACAACAACCTCCTGTCGCGAGGGCTACGTTCTTTGACCTCGAGCGTCGATTCGGCGACCGACGGCGTGACCGATGGAGTGCGCGGAGAGACAGCAAGGTCTACGGTCGCGGTGATCGCGGGGCGGCTCAAAGCCGCGGCCAGATCTGCGATCTCGGCATCCGGCTCCATCTCGAGCTCTTGTCGCACGAGTTCCTGATAAACCCGGGCGTACTGTACCGCGCTGGCGCGGTCGCCGGCGGCGGCAAGAGCGAGCATGAGCTTCTTGGTCGCACCAGCTGAAAGCGGATCGGCGTTGGCAAGCCTGCGCCACCAGGTCACACTCTGCGAATGGTCGCCTGCCTCCGCCGACCTGTCGGCAAGGCATTCGATGGCGCGTTGATACTCGAGTCGCAGTCGCGATCGGTTTGTGTCTATCCATGACTCGAGCTCGTGGCTGTCTGCAAAATGAAATCCGTCCAGGAGCGGCCCCTTATAGTGGCGGACCGCCGCGGTCCACCGAATCGCTTGCTCGAACTCCCATGCGTCAACCCGAACCAATTCCGCATTGAGCCGGAACTCTCGTGCTGTCGACAGTATCAAATCGCTTCCCAGCGCATGTCGGATCGCGTAGACCGTCTGATCGAGGGCGTGCTGTGCCCGCGCGCCAGAGCTTTCCGGCCAGAGGTAGGCCTCGATGCGGTCGCGGGAGAGGCCCGGTTTTCCGCCCAGGCCCAGGATCGCAAGCAGACCCAAGGGCCGCTTTTGCTGCGCGGCTACGGGGACCGGGCGAGTCTCGTCGCGCAGGGAGAGCGTTCCCAGAAGCTCGAGGATCAACATTTTCCGGCTACGCGAGCTCTGTGAGTTTTATCTGATGTTCTGCTGAGGGGGACGGTCTATCATGGAGGGCTGTGTCCGCCCGGTCAAGCGCGAATGCGTCCCCCGCGGCGAATCTCAATTGAATGACGTAGCGAATCCAATGGGTATGCACCGAGGAGACACGCCGATGATCCACCGCAAACTGCTCATCGCCACCGCCATCACCGCCTCTGTCGTCATCACCGCCTGTGACGGCGAAAGGCCATCCTCACCGACGGCCCTCTCGACCTCCGGCTCTATCGCGGCGGACCGGGGGCAATCACGCCTTCTCTACGCGACCGTCCCCCCCGCCACCGGAGCTGCTACCCAACTCGTCGCCGCTAACTTCGAGGCCATGAGGGTCAGGGTCATTGGCAGTACCGGCTTCCCATTTTCGGCCGCGCTGGCCTTCTGCCCGTCGGAAGGTAAAGGCCGACAAGAAGTAGTGACATACACGATGATCAACACGTTCGACCCAACGGCGCAGCTCGCCAAACTCGATCTGCGCACAGGTGTGGCGACGAAGGTCGGATCACCGCGCGGCCAGGGATTAAACATCATGGGCATGACCTGCTCCCCAGACGGAACGCTCTACGCCATTGGCCAGTCCAACCCCACGAACACTAATTTCAACAGTTTATATACCTTGGATCGGGAGACTGGCTTTGCTTCGCGGATCGGGTCGACCGGTGTCAACGACCCAACCCGGGACCCAGGATTCTCCGGATTTCTCATGGCCCTAGCCTTTGCGCCCGATGGGGCGCTGTACGGGGTCAACACTGGCACATTGTTCCACGTTGACCGGCTGACTGGAGTAGCGACGAAATTGGTCGACTTGGTCGCTGTGGGGACGGTCATGGGGCTCGCCATCGATGAGGACGGCAAGTTCTATGTCGCCGACTGGGTGACAGGATCTAGAATCTATACGCTCGATTTGGCCACCGGGATGGCCACCCCGATCCTGAAGACCGGCCTAGATTATGTTCATAACATCGCCTTCAAACCCCAGGGCTTTTCAAGCGGCCTTGAGTTGGCGAACGGAGGCGAATCGCGAAGCGGAGCTCTCCATGTAACGAAGGAGTGCTCGGCGTACGCGGGGCTCGCTGGTTCCTTCTGCACAATCACGTCTTCGAACGTGAAGCAGATCGACGTCGCTTCCAGGGTCGTCTACGCGAGGGCGGCCGGCGCTACTCTGCTGGATACGGACGTCATCCTCTACGCACCAGGCCGGGGCAACAACACCGCGTTCGGCCATGTCGTACTCGATTTTGTGAACGCTCGCGGGACAGCTACGTTCTCTGGCGGGACGGGAAAGTTCACCGGGTTCCATGCAAGTGTCGCTGTCTCGTATTTGGGTGGGCCCAACTGGGCCTGGGACGGGACGTACAGCTTCAGCGACGACGACAGCGACGACAGGAACTGAGATCAGCCGGCGTCCCCCCTCTCCCGCAGAGCCTGCCCTGAGCGCAGCGAAGGGGAGAGGGGGACAGGGGGTGAGGACATCACGCCGCCGGTGTGTTACCACTCGGCGTCTCACGGGGTGACGTCACTCGCCGAACCGCACCCGCCTGGTCTCCTGCTCCTGGCCCGTGGGACGCGTGAGCGATTCGTACAGTTCGGGCCGGCGCGCCCGCAGCCAGCGCCTGCCGGATGACGTGGGCAGCACCGACGCGTCGAGATCCGCGACGACCATGTCGTCACCCAGCGCCCGCGACTCCGCGATGACGTCACCATAAGGGTCGAGCACCATCGCGTTGCCGGTGCGGATCTCATCGTCGTCAGGCCCGATGCCGTTCGAGAACAGCAGGAACATGCCGTTGTCGTGCGCCCGACTCGGGAGCCAGCGCATGAGCCACGCCCGGCCCTTGGGCCCGCACAGCTCCGCCTCGCACGCCGCGGGATCGTCATGGCGACGGGCCCAGACAGCGGGGTCGATCGGCTTCATGCCGCGCGGGCTCACCGAGTGACACCCGCCCGTCTGGTGCGGCGCGAGCAGGATCTCGGCGCCCAGCAGCGCCGTGGCGCGGGCGTTCTCGACGATGTTGTTGTCGTAGCAGATCAGCACGCCCACGCGGCAACC
>QHTW01000015.1:0-580 GCA_003220955.1 Gemmatimonadota bacterium
TCCCATTGTCGCCAACTCACAGTTCGCGCCGGGCCACCGCTTCTTCGGGGCCGTCAGCTATGAGCGCGACTTCGTGGGCGTCGGCCCGACCAGCATCAGTCTTTACCTCGAAGACCGGCGACCGGGCAATGGCAGCTATGTCTACAATGGCGACATGAACGGGGACGGTGCTTCCGGGAACGATTTGATCTACATTCCACGCAATGCGGGTGAGATGAACTTCTCCAGAAAGTTCGTGCGGTTCAGCTCCACACCGGCGGACACCATGGTTTGGACGCCCGCGCAGCAAGCCGCGGCGTGGGAGACCTTCATCGAGCAGGATCCCTACCTGAGCAGCCACCGCGGCGAGTATGCGGGACGCAACGCCGTTTTTCTCCCGATGGTCTTCCGAGCCGACTTGAGCATCGCGCAGGACGTTTCGCGCCGCCTGGGAGGAAATGCGAACAGCCTGCAAATACGGTTGGACATCTTCAACGTCACCAATCTGCTGAAGAGCGACTGGGGGGTCTCGCAAGGGTTCGTGACGACGCGGCCGCTATCCTCGACCGGTGTCGACGCTTCTGGCGCTCCAACCTACACC
>QHTW01000015.1:589-10684 GCA_003220955.1 Gemmatimonadota bacterium
GTAATCTGATTACGCAGTCGTTCCAGAAGAACGTCAGCACACTCGACGTGTGGCGGATGCAGCTGGGCGTGCGGTACATGTTCAACTGGTAGCTGTCGGACTGTCGGACGGTCGGACGGTCTGTACTGAGGGGCGCGAGCAATCGCGCCCCTCTCTTCTTAGTGGATCGAGGTCGGGGGCGGCGCGGGCCGCCAGCGCAGCCACGCGAAGTAGACGGGCACGCCCAGCAGGATGCCGCCGAACGCGAGTCCGGTTGAGCCGGGGTGCGCGCGCAGGGCGTTCCCCAGGATGAGGAAGGTGGCGAGGATAAACAGCAGCGGCACGACCGGGTATGCGAGCACTTTGACGGGCCGGGGCTGCGCAGGCTGGCGCCGCCGCAGCGTAAAAACAGCAGCGGCCGCGAGCGCATAGAAGGGGAAAATCGCGACCACGAACTGGTCTGCCAGCTGGTCGAAGTTCAGGAGCAGCACCCACACCACGCCGAGGGCCGCGGCCACGACGATCGAGACCGACGGCGTTTGGAAGCGCGGATGCACCCGCGCCACCTGGCGGAACAGCAGGCCGTCGTCCGCCATGGCAAAGAAGATGCGCGGCGAGGTAAGGATCGACCCCACCAAAGTGCTGAACGTGGCCACCATCACCAGCACCGCCACGAGGCCCACGCCGACCTGCCCCACGATCAGCTGCGCCGCGTCTGCCGCGACCAGAGGCGAATGCCGCATCTGGGCGATGGGAATGAGATACAGGTAGGCGGCGTTCGCCAGCAGGTAGATCGCGATCACGCTGAGCGTGCCCAGCACCAGCGCCCGCGGCAGGTTGCGCTCGGGGTCCCGCACTTCGCCGCCCACGAACGAAAGGTCGCCCCAGCCGTCGTACGCCCAGAGGACCGAGACGAGCGCCAGCCCGAACGACGCCGGCTGGACAATGCCTGCTGCCTGGCTGAAATGCGCGAACTCGCCCCGCCCAACCACGAACGCCAGCAGCACGAGCACCACCAGCGCGCCGTACTTCGCCCCCGTGGTGAGGTTGAGGACGAGCGAGCTCCAGCGCACGCCCACGTAATTGAGACTCGCGGTGAGGACGATCGCCCCGGCCGCGACGTAATGGACGTAGGTTGCGTTGGGCTCGATCTTGGGGTCGTAGCCCAGCGAGCGGAGCAGGTATTCCGCGAACGGTGTCGCGATCGCCCCGAGCGCCGACGCCCGAATCAGCAAGAGCTCGGTCCAGCCGAACAGAAACGCAGGGAGCCGCCCGAAGCCTTCGCGGATATAGACGTAGACTCCGCCCGAGCGCGGGTACTGCGCCGCGAGCTCGGCATAGGTGAGCGCACCGCACAGCGCGAGCAGCCCGCCCAGCACCCAGACGCCGAACATCGGGATCGGCGCGGGCACGTATGCGGCGATGCGCGCCGGTGTGCGGAAGATCCCGCTGCCGATCGTCGAGCCGACGAGCACGGCGACCGCGCTCCACAGGCCCAACCGCCGGACCAACCGTTCGCCCCAGCGGTCAGCGGGAGCAGGGAGCGGGGGCATCAAAGGTGCGGACATAAGATTCGCAAAGTATACCTTGACACTGTCTGCCCGGGGGCCATACTCCGGAAGGAGGCTCTCATGCTGCCTTTGCGTTCGCTCTCGCGCCTCGGGGCGCTCGTGGTCGTCGCCGTCGGTTGCCAAACGTCACATGCGTATGACCGTTCCAATGATCCCGGCGGCAGGCCCTTGTCCCCCACGACGACCGGAAGTCTGATCATTACGGGCCGCGCCTTGGCCGGCGACCCGAGTCGCTCGGTGCTCGACGTCATCCGGCACTCGATGCCGCAGCTGCGGATCACCGGCTGGACCCAGTACACCCGCTGCCCATTGCTCGAGCTGCGTGGCAAAGACAGCATGGAAGGCAGCAACGATCCCGACGTGTATGTCGACGGCACCCGCACCACCGATACCTGTCCGCTCATCCAGATCCAGGCAGTGCAGACCGAACGCGTCGAGGTCTATCCCCTCGGCATGACGTCCCGCCCCGGCTATCCCGGCAGCGGCCACGGCCTGATCCTCATCTTCCTGGCGCGCGCCGACACGACTTGAGAGAGTCTCTGAAGCAGAAGCCCCCGGGAATGCTGCCCCGGGGGCTTCCGTTTGCCGGACTACTGGAACGCGAGGCTACTTCGCAAACCAGAGCTTGGCCTGGATATCGTTGCCGGCGCTGAACCCCTGGGCCGTGACTGCGGCGCTCAGGTTGGCTGCGTTCAGCACGGCCTCGTTGTCGTCATAAGGCAGACGCTGCGGGATGTTCCCCGCAATGCCGGCACCGAACACCGCGCGTGGACCCGGGATCAGTGACGGAATCCCGGTGCGCCGTACTTCGGTCCAGGCTTCCATGCCCTGCATGAACAGCGACACCCACTTCTGGTACATGATCTGGTTCATATGCGCGCCGAGGGTGGTTCCGCCGGCATCGTACCCGACCTTGGCCTGTCCCAGATAGGTCGCGATGGCGGCCGCCCCAATGCCGTACTGCTGCAGCGACGCAGTGATGGCGTTGGTGTAGTACGTCGCCGCTGCGGCGCTGCCACCCGGAATCCAGCCGCGCTCCGCCGCCTCGGCCTCGAGGAACAGCACCTCGGAGTAGGTCAGCAGGTGCATCGGCGCAGCTGCAGTCGAACGCCAGTACGCTCCGAAGCGCGAGATGTAGAACAGCGGGACCCCTTCGCCGTCGTTCAGACCGTTGGGCAGACCCTGGTACGTCCGGTTCGCGACGATGGTGTCTTTGTTCAATTGCGCGAACACCGGCAGGCGCGGGTCCGCAAAGCTCGTTAGCGAGTCGACGAACGTCTTGCTCATGCCGTAGTCGTCACGGCCTTGGGCGTCGTTGTAAATCGGATTCCGGTTCGGCGACGTCCCGAGGAACATGAGCTGCGCGTTGTCGGTGTTGCTCGTGAACACCCCCGCTGCAATGGCGGCCGCCGCTTCACTCGCTGCCTTGACCGGATCCGCCTTCGACAGGTGGATGGCCAGCCGCAGCCGGAGCGAGTTGGCGAACCGCTTCCATCTCGCCATGTTGCCGTTGTACATCAAGTCACCGTCGGCAAAGCCGACGGCGCTGGCCGCGAGATCGATCTCGGTGTTCGCCTGCGCCAGATCGGTGAACAGGGCATTGTAGATGGCCTGCTGCGTGTCATACGTCGGGTGAAGTACCGTGTCACCCTTCAGCGCCTGGGAGTAGGGGAGATCTCCCATGGCATCGGTCATGACGCTGTAGATATAGGACTTCATGATCCGGCCCACCGCAGACCAGTTGGGCGCGCTGCTCGTCAGGCCCTTGTTGATCATGCGCTGGGCGTCCTCGAGGGCGCCGTTGTAGAACCCCCAGCCGCCGCTCGTGCCGGACCGGACGATGTACTTGTCCTCGTCGCGGTATTGGATTTCCGAGTAATACTGCACCCACAGGCCGCCGCCACGGATGTTCAGGCTGGTCACGCCGTCGACCCCGTTCACCACCGTCTGGATCACATTGGGAAGAATGGATGGCGGCGGCACGTCGACCGGGCCGTTAGGGTTTTGATTCACAGACGTCAGGTCACCGCAAGCCGTGATCGCGGCCAGTGCGGCGAAGACGCTCAGGATTTTGTATCGCATATGAGTGTCTCTCCTCAGCGGCTACGGCCGCACGGACATGGTGAAGCCAATGCTGCGCGCGGTGGGCAGCTGGCCGTTCTCGACACCCTGACGATTGCTCGTGTCGAATGCGGTCTCGGGATCGATCGTGGGCTGTCTCGCGAACAGGAGCAGGTTCCGCCCGACGAACGCCACGGTCGCATCCGAGAAGCCAAGGAAGCGCGCGACCGAGGGCGGGAGCGTGTACGCCAAGCGGGCCTCGCGGAGCTTGAAGTACGTCGCGTTGAAGATGCCCGGCTCCTGGGCGTAGAACGTGTTGTGCCAGTAGTCCTGGGCCAGTACGTGCGTCGTGTCGGGCTGGCCGTTCGCGTACACGGCGTTCGGCACGATGTAACCCGGATTGTTCCAATCGAGCTCCCGGCCGGCGAGCGTGTTGGCGAGCACGCCGGAGTACTGGCCGAACCACTTCGTGACCGAGTACACCTGGCCGCCGTACTGCCCGTCGAACGAGAACGAGAGGTTGAAGCGCTTGTAGCTGAACGAGTTGGTGATGCCGCCCACCCAGTCGGGGTTGTAGTTCCCGAGCACCTGCTGGGTCGCATCGCGGACCGGGAGCCCGTCGGAACCGACGACGATGTGGCCCTGCGCATCCCGCTGCCACTTGTAGCCGACCAGGTTGCCGTACGGCTGCCCGGAGTCGGCCGTCACGTTCACGTTCCAGTACGAGCCGACGACGATGCGCTGCACGCCGCCGTAGAGTGAGAGCACTTTGTTGCTGTTCTTCGACCAGTTCACGACGACGTTCCAGCGGAAATCCGGCCGCTCGATCGGCGTCGTCGTCAACGCCAATTCGACACCGCGGTTACGGACTTCACCGGAGTTGACGACGGCGCTGCTGTATCCCGTCGCGGGCGAAATCGAAACCGGCAGAATCTGATTGGTCGTGTTCTTCTGATAGACCGTCGCGTTCAGAATCAGCTTGTCCCGGAAGAAGCCGAGGTCGGCGCCGATTTCCTCACCGGTCGTCTGCTCGGGTTTCAGGGCCGAGTTCGGCAGCCGGTCGGGCGCGGTGAAGCTGGGCGAGCCCGCCCATGCCGTGCCCGAGGCGTATACGGCCGCGAGCTGATAGGGATCGGTGTCGTTCCCCACGCGCGTCCAGCTCGCGCGGAGCTTGCCGTACGACAGCCAGTTGCTCTGCAGCCCCAGGGCGTCGGTGAAAATGAATGCCGCGCCCACCGAGGGATAGAACAGCGAGTTCGCGTTCTTGGGCAGCGTCGAAGACCAGTCGTTGCGGCCGGTCAGATCGACGGTCAGGAAATCGCGATAAGTGAAGCTCGCCGAGCCGTAGAGCGAGTTGACCTTCTTGTGGGTCACGAACAGCTGCGTGAACGGCTGGCCGTTCGAGTTGGCCAGCGTGTAGACGCCGGGGATCACGAGCTCGCTAACCTGCCCCATGTTCGTGTTGTAGTCATTCTTCCGCTGGTTGCCGCCCGCGTTCACCGACAGGTTCAGCGTCGGCGTGAGCGCGCGGTTCGCGGTGATGAGGAAGTCGTTGTTCGTCTCACTGCGCGTCTCCCCCACGTCCAGGAACCCGCCCTGGCCGAACGGCGAGATGTCGTTCACCGGGTAGTTGGCGCGGAACTGGTTCTGATACCAGTCACGGCCCGTGCGACCGGTGACGCTGATCCAGTCGTTCACCTTGTAGGTCACGGATGCGTGACCGAGTCCGCGGTTGCGGGAATAATCGGTCGTCTTGACGTTCGTCATCCAGTACGGATTGGGGTGATAGCTGTAGTTCCAGCTATAAGGAATCGGCGCATCACGGCGCAGCAACGCATTGCCGACCAGGATCTGCTTCGTGAGTGCGTCGTTCGGATCGCGGTAGATGTTCTGCTGCAACAGCTTCGTGTCCACCTGGCGGCCGAACCAGATGAAGCCCTGCATCGGATCGATCTCTTCGTACGCCTGCGACGGCTGGTTCTTCATGCCGTCGTTGATGTAGTTGACCGATGCTTCGGCGCTCCAGTGATCCGAGACCTGCGTACCGCCGGAGAGCGCGACGTCCGTGCGGTTGTTCGTGTTGTTCGGATACATGCCGCTCTCATTGGTGCGGCCGACGGACAGGCGCACGTTGCTGCGTTCGCTGCTGCGCGCCACGGCGACGTTGGCGTTGACCATGAGACCAGTCTGCCAGAAGTCGCGCACGTTGTTCGGGTGCGCCGTCCAGGGACCGGCACCGAAGAACTGATTGCATGGATGCGTCGCGTCATAGACGGCGGGCACGCCGACTTGGATCAGGGTGTCGGTAGACACTCTGACGCATCCGTTCGCCCGGCCATCCATCTTTGGCCCCCAGCTCTCGTCCGCCCCGTCGTTCTTGCCGCCAAAGTTGCCATCGACGAAGTCGAACTCGCCGTAGAAGCCCTGGCCGTAGCGGTTCTGATAATCGGGGAGCCGCAGCGGCATCTCGGCCGTCGCGCCGAAGTTGGCGGTCACGCCGAAGCCCTGCTGTGGCGCTCCGCGGCCGCTCTTGGTCGTGTAGACGATCGCGCCGTTCGCTGCGCGCGAGCCGTACAGCGCCGCCGCGTTCGGACCTTTCAGCACCGTCACCGACGCGATGTTGTCGGCATTGAGATCCGAGGCCGCGTTGCCGATGTCATACCCGCCCAGGTTGCCCGGCGTCGGCGTTCCCTGCGGACCGTATCCCGTGTTCCCCGGCGCCGCGTTGTCGATCGGAATGCCGTCGATGATGATCAGCGGCTGGTTCTGCCCGAGGATCGAGCTCGAGCCGCGCACGACAATGCGCGCCGAGCCGAACGGGTTCGCAGAGTTCGTCACCTGCACGCCGGCCACCTTGCCTTGCAGCGACGAGACCACGTTGTTCGAGCGGACGTCGGACAGGCGGTCGCCGCCGAGCGTCTGCGCAGCGTACGACAGACTGCGCTGCTCACGCTCGATGCCCAGCGCCGTCACGACCTTCGATTCGAGCTCGATCGCGCCTTCCTCGAGCGCGAGATCTTGCTGAATCGCCGGTCCCGTGAGACTGACTTGCACGGACTGCGTCTTGAAGCCGATGAGCCGTGCGGTGAGGGTTACAGCGCCGGTAGTCCCGGCAGGGACGATGATCTGATATCGTCCATCGCCGTTCGTACTGCCGCTGACGCGGAGGGAGGGAATGCTCACGATCGCGCCGTACAGCGGCGTGCCTCCCACGCTGCCCGTTACCCGCCCGGTCACTGTCGTCGGCGCTTGCGCACTCGCAAGCGCCGGCGTCAGTCCGAGCAGGACGAGGCCAAGTTTTAGGGTGAATCGAACGAACCAACGATTGTCGGCCATACCCTTCCTCCTTCAGCTGCGGTTTTCAGGATCCACAACAGGGTCGCGCATCGAGGTGACGGCCTCCTGCGCGCGACCGGCGGGACACCACTGCTATCGTGTGATTCTGTCGGCATATCGGGCGGACCGCAAGCCCCCTGTTGTTAACGATTTCCAGCGATATTCCCGACCCATGAAACGACAGTTCGTCACGTTGGCGTGGATCGCCGCCGCCTGTACCTACCTGCTCATTGTCCTCGGGGCGGTCGTCCGGATTACCGGGTCCGGGCTCGGCTGCGGTGAACATTGGCCACTTTGTAATGGCGACCTCTTCCCCCCCCTGAATGACGTACCCACCGTCATCGAGTGGAGTCACCGGTTGGTGGCCGCGTTGGTGTCGGTGCTGGTATTGGCACTCGGTGGGCTTGCGTGGAGAGGTGTCGGGAGTCTGGAGCCGGGAGCCAGGGGTGCGGCGTACACGTCCGTCGTGCTGCTCATCATTCAGGTCCTGCTCGGCGCTGTGACAGTGAAGACCGGTCTAACTCCGGTCCTGGTGATTCTGCATCTCGCGACGGCCATGCTCTTGCTGGCGAGTCTCCTCGCGGCTGCGCGCCCACCGTGGATCCTGCTTCCCGGCTCCCGGCTCCTGCTCGGCCTCACCTTCATCACTGTGTTGTTCGGCGCCCTGACCGCGAATCTGGGAGCCACGGCCGCGTGCGGCGGCTTTCCGCTCTGCAACGGCCAGGTGATCCCTACCGCCGGTCCGCTCGCCGCCGTTCAGTGGACGCATCGCGTGCTCGCTTACGCATTGCTGGCAGCCGTGATTTGGTGGGTGTCGCGCCAACCGCGGCGCGGCGCGGTCCTGCTGGCGATCGTCGCCGTGCAAATTGCGATCGCCGCCGCGATGGTGGAGCTGGGATTTCCTGGCGCCCTTCAGGCGGCGCATGCCGCCGTCGGCGCGGGAGTGTGGGCCACCGTTGTGACGACTGCCCTCAGACCAGCAGCAGCTCCTGTTGCGGCTGCCGCGGCGTCACTTCCGGACCAGACTCGCCCAGATAGACGTTGATCTCGCTGCGAATGCCAAAGCGCTCCGGCAGGTAGACGCCGGGCTCGATCGAGAAACCGACACCCGGAATCAGGATTCGCTCGTCTTGGGTCTCGAAGTTGTCGATGTGCGGTCCCGAGCCGTGGAGGTCGCGGTCGATCGAATGGCCCGTGCGATGCACGAAGTACTCGCCGAATCCCGCCGAGCGGATCACGCCGCGCGCGGCATCGTCGACGGCCGCGCCAGTGACGCGCTCTTTCTTCTTCCAACGATCCCGCAGCAGCGCGACCGCGGCGTCCCGCGCACCGCGCACCGCGTCCCACACTCTGCGAACGTCGGCACTCGGCTCACGCCCGGCGAACGCCATCCACGTCTGATCGGCGAAGACGCTGCCCGGTGACACGCCTGCCCAGAGGTCCAGGAGCAACACATCCCCCGCGGCGAGGCTGCGGTCGCTGCCGGCGCGCGGCTCATAGTGTGGATTGGCGGCGTTCGCCTGGAAGCCGGCGATGGGGGGATGATCGGTCACGAGGCCGGCACGCGTGAACGCATCCATGACACGCGCCTGCATCGTCACTTCGTGCACCGCGACACCCCGCGCGAGCTCGGCGCCCGCCCAGCGCAGCGTGCTCAAAGCGATGTCCGCGATCGCCTCGGCCGCGCGCCGATGTCCCGCGAGCTCGGTGGGCGACCAGCGCGCGGCGAAACGAGAGACGAGTACGCCGGACGATACGACGCGCGCGCCCGACGCCTCGACCAACTCGACGACGCCGTACGGCACGCGATCGAGGTAGGGGACGGCATCCTTGGGCGAGACTTCCATCGCGACGGTTTTCCCGCCGACGAGCGCACGCAGATTGTCGTTCAGCTCCGTCCACGCCGCGTAGGGACGCACCTCGCCGGGGAATCCGGCGAATGCCGCAAGCTCGATGCGGTGCGCGAGCGCGACGGGCTGCCCCTCACGCGGCAAGAGGACGAAGAACCGGCGCGTCCCCATCCCGTGGATGCCGAGCACCCGCGTCGCGGCCGGGTTGACGCCGCGGAAGTCGTACAACAGCCAGGCGTCGGCAGGCAGACTCCCCAGCAGCTCGCGCAGCGCCGCGAAATCGAACCCTTCGAGTGGTGTCATTGGTGGCGTGGATCAGGGCCGACGGCGCGCCATTCGCACGCGGCGCCGCCCCGCGCCCGGCAGTCGACGTGCAGCATGGCCCCCTCGTAGCCGATGAGCAGGCGCAGCAGCTCGACGAGGCCGGCGCCGTAGAACCCGCACGCCGTGCCGTCGGGCGTGGCCTGGATGGCGATTGGATCACTCACGCGCGCGACGGGGAACCGCTGCTCGAAGCCCAGCTCAGCGCCCAAGACCTTCCGCGCCGCGCGCCGCGCGGCCGAACGCCCGAACAGACGTGTTACCCCGTACATCCGCTTCACGGCCCGACGGGCGGCGCGGCGCCCTGCGTCCGCGAACACGAGATCGGCGTCGGGGCGGCGGCCCACCAGTCGCAGCAGGGCTTCGACGTGCGACGGCTCGACTCGCGCGTCCTTGCGGGCAAGCAGTTCGTACTCCGCGAGCTGCATTTCAACGGTAGGAGACAGGCCCAGACGCTTCACCAGGAGCTCCTCAGCGAACTCGGTGAGCCCATCTTCGACGGGAGTATCGAGATTCTTGACCGCCTCGAGGACGGCGAGCGGGACAATGCTGTGCACCACGGAGCGCGAAACGTAGCATCCCCTCCCCCATTGCGGAACTCGCCGCGCCGCATGAGCCTTCTCGGACAGCCATGACGACTCCTCAGACCCCCGTCGACGAGAAGCGGGTAAGCTTCGAGCGGGAGGCGTTGGTCCACCTCGACGTGCTGTACCGGGTGGCGCTCCGCCTCACCGGGAACCCCTCCGATGCCGATGACCTTGTGCAGGAGACGATGCTCAAGGCATACCGCGCCTGGGACCAGTACGAGAAGGGAACCAACGCGAAGGCGTGGCTGCTCACGATTCTGAGGCACGCGTTCATTAATGAATACCGCCGTCGCACCCGGCACCCGGAAACGGTGGACGTGGACGCCATCGAGCCGTACGCGGTGTTCTCGGAGGTACAGGACGAAGACCCGCAGGGAGCATTCTTCGACA
>QHTW01000016.1:0-2359 GCA_003220955.1 Gemmatimonadota bacterium
TGAGATCGAGCGGAAACCCATAAGTATCGTAGAGTTTGAACGCGTCTTCACCAGAGATGACGGGCTGGTGACGGAGTTCCTCCATCCGCTCCAATCCACCTTCAATCGTCTCCAGAAAGCGCTCCTCCTCCGCGCGCGTCACGCGCTCGAGGTGCGGCTCCTTGGACACGAGCTCCGGATACACATCTCCCATCGACCCGGTGACGGCGCGCGTCAGCGGCGCCAGCGTCGGCTCGCGCCGGCCGAGCAGCCAGGCATGACGAACGGCGCGCCGCAGGATGCGTCGGAGCACGTATCCGCGACCCTCGTTCGACGGATAGACGCCATCGGCGAGCAGGAAGTTGACGGCGCGCGCGTGGTCGGCAAGCACCCGGTACGGCGCACCCGCCGGCCCGCGGTCGTATGGCCTCCCCACGACCTCGACTGCCTGGGCGATGATGGGCTGGAACAGGTCGGTGTCGAAGTTGGAGGGCACGTTCTGCATCACCGACGTGATGCGCTCGAGGCCGGCGCCCGTATCGACCGAAGGCTTCGGGAGCGGGTTACGCTTGCCGTCGGGCTGCTGGTCGAACTGCATGAAGACGAGATTCCAGATCTCGAGGAATTGCCCCTCCTCGCTCAGCGCGACGAACTCGTCCATGCTGGGGGCACCCTTCCCCCTTCTCCCGTCCCCCTTCCCCCGAATGTCGACCAGAATCTCGGAGCACGGTCCGCACGGCCCCGTGTCCCCCATCTGCCAGAAGTTGTCCTTGTCGCCCAGGCCAAAGATGCGGCTGTCCGCGATGCCGGTGACCTGACGCCAGAGTTTGCGCGCTTCATCATCGGAATGGTGCACGGTGACATAAAGGCGGTCGGGGTCGATGCCGAGCCACTCGCTGCTCGTCACCCATTCCCAGGCGTACTCGATCGCTTCCTTCTTGAAGTAATCGCCGAACGAGAAGTTGCCGAGCATCTCGAAGAAGGTGTGGTGGCGCGCGGTGTGACCGACCTGCTCGAGGTCGTTATGCTTTCCACCCGCCCGGACGCACTTCTGGCAGGTCACCGCACGCGTGTAATCGCGGCGTTCCAGACCCTGAAACACCCGCTTGAACTGCACCATGCCGGAGTTGGTGAACAGCAGTGTGGGGTCGTCCGCGGGCACGAGCGACGAGCTCGGCACCTCACGGTGCGCGCGAGGCGGGGCTTTGAAGTAGTCCAGGAACTTGCGGCGGACATCGGCGGACTTCATGCAGGTAAAATATAGTGTAACTAGGACTTAAGGGATTCGACCACCTCCCGCACTTCGGCGCCGCCGAATCCGCGTCTAGCCAGGAACGCCACGAGTCTCCGTTTTCGAATCGCCGCCGGCAGCCCGCCGAGCTGGCGAGCCCGCTTCTCCGCCAACGCGCGCACCGCCGCCGCCGGATCGACACCCTCCGCCGCGAGTGATGTCCGCACGGCTTCCTCTGCCACACGTCGATCGACCCCTTGAGCCTGCAGATCGCGCACGAGGCGCGACGGCCCGCGCCCGCGCCGACCTTTGGCCGCCGCGTAATCGACGGCAAAGCGGACATCGTCGAGCAGCCCGGCCGCACTCAGGCGATCGAGCGCTGCTTCAACGGCCGCTGCCGGATGTTGTTTTTGGAGCAAGCGACGCCGCAAGTCGAGGCGCGCATGAGCGCGACGTGCCAGCGCCCGCAAGGCGGCACGGTGGGCCGCCTCAAGATCGGCGAGCTCCTGCAGGCGCTCTCGCACGGCAGGACTCAGCTCACGACCGACCACGAGATCGAGCGTCGCGAGCGCCTCGGCCGGAAGCGACGCAAAACGCCCCCGGTCCACTTCGACCAGCCGATAGTCCGGCCGGCGCGGATCGGGGGCGAGTCCGGTGAGAATCACTCTTCGCTCGCGGCGCTCTCCTCGTCGGCGGCTGGTGTTCCACCCGTCTCTGCACTACGGACGCCGAGGTGCTCCTTCACGCGCGCCTCGACTTCGGCCGACATGTCGGGGTGGTCCTTCAGGTACAATTTGGCGTTCTCACGCCCTTGTCCGATCCGCTCTTTGCCGTACGAGTACCAAGCGCCCGACTTCTCGATGATGCCGGCCTCCGCTGCGATGTCCACCAGCAACGACTCGTGGCTGATGCCTTCGTCGAACATGATGTCGAACTCCGCCTGGCGGAACGGCGGCGCCACTTTGTTCTTCACCACCTTCACGCGCACGTGGTTGCCGATGACCACTTCCCGATCCTTGACGGGCGCGATGCGCCGCATGTCGAGCCGCACCGACGCGTAGAACTTCAGCGCCCGGCCGCCGCTCGTCGTCTCGGGATTGCCGAACATGATCCCGATCTTCTCGCGCAGCTGATTGATGAAGATGACCG
>QHTW01000016.1:2430-20179 GCA_003220955.1 Gemmatimonadota bacterium
ACGAGCGCCGCCACCGAATCGACGACGACGACGTCCACCGCACCCGACCGCACCAGGATTTCGCAGATCTCGAGGCCCTGCTCGCCCGTATCGGGCTGAGAGACGAGCAGATTCTCGATATCCACGCCCAGCTTCTTGGCGTACTCGACGTCGAGCGCATGCTCGGCATCGATGTAGGCGGCGGCACCGCCCAGGCGTTGCGCGTGGGCTACCACGTGCAACGCCAGTGTCGTCTTGCCGCTCGACTCAGGCCCGAAAATCTCCGTGACCCGGCCGCGGGGGATGCCGCCGATGCCGATCGCCGCATCGAGATTGATGGCCCCGGTCGAGATCCCCGCCACGCGCACCTGCGGCGTGTCGGCGCCCATCCGCATGATGGACCCCTTGCCGCACGTCTTTTCGATTTGGGTGATCGCGAGGCTCAGCGCCTTGCGGCGGTCATCCGTGAGTTTGGCCGGTTGGCCCTGCTGCGGTTCTGCCATGAGTGACCTCGACATGGGTGGCGAGCCTCCTGGTATGAGGCCCGAATATATACCGAAACCGCGCTCACCGCCATCCAGGACGGAAGGCGTCCTCGAGATGTTCTAACTTATTGTCAACAATACCGATACAGTCGAAACGGTACACGTCGCCACGCTGGCCATAGCGGTCCATCCACACACGGGCCGCCTTCACGATTTCCCGCCGTTTGGCGCCCGTGACTGCCTCGAAGGGACTGCCGCAGGCGAGTCCCCTCCGGCCTTTCACTTCCACGAAAGCGACGAGCGCCCCTCGCCTGGCTATGACGTCGACCTCGACTCGTCCAACCCGGAAGCGATGCGCGATGACTTCCCAGCCCCGTGCCTGCAAGTAACGGATCGCCTGCTCTTCAGCGGCCAGGCCGCGCTGATGGCGTGGGTCCGACCAATTCGTTGGATCACTCCGAATGCCGCTCGACACGGCACCAAATTGGCGAAGGACGCGCGACGGCAATAACCCAAATTCCGCGCGCCGGATCATTATTCCCTGAGGCTACGTGCTCGAGTTCGCGCTCTCCGGGCCGGTCAGCTCGTCCAATTCCTCCAATCCCAACAGGA
Organism: Gemmatimonadota bacterium; assembly: GCA_003220955.1. Classification (GTDB taxonomy): domain Bacteria; phylum Gemmatimonadota; class Gemmatimonadetes; order Gemmatimonadales; family GWC2-71-9; genus 20CM-2-65-7. Next base: position 3,507 of record QHTW01000016.1, read on the forward strand.
CATCGCGCGGCTTGGACCCATTCGCCGGGCCAAGAATGCCCGCGAGCTCCAGTTGGTCGATGATGCGGGCCGCCCGCCCGTACCCGATGCTCATCCGGCGCTGGAGCAACGACGTTGAGCCCAGCTGGTTCTGAATGCAGACTTCCGCGGCCTGGCGGAACAACGGATCTCGCTCCCCGGCCCCCGACTCCTGACTCCCGGCTCCTTCTTCTCCCTCTTTTTCCGCCTTCTCGAGCGCCGTCACTTGTTCTTCGATCGACGTTCCGGGGGGGGGGGCCGCGACCGCCGCCGCCGCGTGTTTCTTGTACCATTCCATCAGTTTTTCGGTCTCGTCTGTGGAGATGAACGCTCCCTGCACGCGCATCGGCTCACTCTTTCCGGGCGGCAGAAACAGCATGTCGCCGTTGCCGAGCAGCGTTTCGGCGCCGTTCTGATCGAGGATAGTACGGCTGTCGACTTTCGCCGAGACCCTGAACGCGATGCGACACGGGAAGTTGGCTTTGATCAACCCGGTGATCACGTTCACGGAGGGTCGCTGGGTCGCCAGGATCAGATGGATCCCGATCGCCCGCGCCTTCTGGGCGAGCACCGCGAGCGGCGTCTCGATCTCGCCCTGGACGGTCAGCATCAAGTCGGCAAGCTCGTCAACGATGAGCACGATATAGGACAGAATGCCGTCCGTGTACGCGGCGTCGAACGGCAGCTCCTTCTGTATGCCCGCCTGCGTCGCCAGCGTTTCGCGCGGTCCCTTCAGCGGCACCTTGGCTTCGACCTTCTTGTTGAAATCCGTGATATTGCGCGCGTGATTCGCGTGCAACAGCCGGTAGCGTCGCTCCATTTCCCACACGGCCCACTTCAAGACGTTCGCGGCCTTGTGATGACTCGTGACGACCGGCAACCCGAGATGTGGCAGGGCGCTGTACATCGACAACTCCACCATCTTCGGATCGATCATGAGCAGCTTCAGCTTGTCCGGGCCGTACGCATAGACGAGACTCGTGATGATGGAGTTGATGCAGACCGATTTTCCGGAGCCGGTTGCCCCGGCGATGAGGAGGTGCGGCATTTTCGTGAGATCGTCCACGACCTCGTCGCCCTCGAGGTTGCGGCCCAGGACCACAGGCAGCACGCGCGGCGCGCGCCGGAATTCGGCGCTGTCGATCAAATCGCGCACGTGCACGAGCCGCGGCGTGGGATTGGGCACCTCGATGCCGATCGCCGCTTTGCCCGGAATCGGCGCCACGATGCGCAGGGACTGCGCCCGCATGGCGAGCGCCAGATCGTCGGCCAGCGACGACACCCGGCCCACTTTCACGCCGCGCCCCGGCTCGAGCTCGAACCGCGTGACGACCGGGCCAACGGTCTTGTTGATGATCTGCGCGCCGACGCGGAATGTCTCGAGCGTCGCGACCAGCCGCCGGCCCATGTCTTCGATCTGCGCGGCATCGGCGTCCTCGACGGCACCCGGACCTTCGGTGAGCAACTCGATGGGCGGGATGAGGGTGCCTGGTGGAGGAGGTGGTGCCGGTCTTGGAGGCGGTGTGGGCTTCCGAATCTTGGGAGCGGGGAGCGGGGAGCGGGGAGCGGGTCTCGCGAGGACGGGCTCTAGGTCGTCATCGCGCGGACGGACTGGCTTTGGCTTCCCCTGCTCCCCGCTCCCCGCTCCCCGCTCCCGCTGTCTCAACAGCGTCAGCGGATGCCACCCCACCGTGAAGATCCCCAGGGCGGAGAACGCGAACAGGCCAGCCAGCACCGCCCCAGCGGTCCCGACTGCGCCTTCCACACCGTTCGCGAGAAAACCGGGGAACAGGCCGACCAGCCGCTCGGAGCGCGTCCAGGTTGCGTAGTCGGGTGCAAACCTGGGGCCGATCGCGAGCGCGATGCCGTAGGGAATCAGGAGCACGAGGCCGGCGCCGAGCACCGCCGCTCGCCCCCAGGACAGCGGCCCCAGCCGCTCGAACGCCGCGAGCGCCCAGCCGATGCCAAGGATGGGGACGACGATCGCGCCGACGCCGAACACCTGCCATAGCGCGCCGCCCATCGCTCGTCCCCAGCTCCCCGTCAACCCCACCGGCAGCAACGTCAGACCCAGGAAGAATCCCACCAACAGGGCCGCGATGCCGATGAGCTCTTGCCGAGCTTTGGGGTTCATGCCGCGATGCGTCGGTCCGCGAAAACGGGAACGATCGAGAGGCGGTCGGGGCTGGCGCAGTACTTCACGTCGTCGCCGAATCCTGCCTCGTCGAGCTGCCGCGCCGCGTCGCTGGCGCCGAGGGCGTCGAGCCACCCGCCCTGCTGCGCCGCGAGGTCGAGCGAGACCTGCGCCGCGTCGTTGAGCGCGAGCCGCTTCGGCGGCACGCCCTTCTTGACCGCCTTGACCAGCCGGCCAGCGGTATACGCGTCCTCCAGCGCGAACTGCCTCTCACGGCCGGCGCAGATGATGACGAGATCGCCGCGCTCCGTGAACAGATGGCGCGCGCGCTCGGCGACCGCGCTGAAGTTCAGCGCCGCCGCGACCAGCACCGGATCGCCGCCCTGCGCGGCGAGGAGCGCCGGTGTACCGTTCGTCGTCGCCAGAAACAAGGTCTTGCCGCCCACCGTTTCGCGCGTCATCTCGCGCGGCGAATTGCCCAGGGCGAAGCCCTCGATTTTCGACAGGCGGCGCTCGCCGGCGAGCACGATCCCGTTCTTTTCGAGATTGGCGGTGAGCCGGACCACTTCGTCCGAGCTGGCCGCCGGCACGATCGCCTTCGCGCCCGCCGCGAGCGCGGTGACGATCGTGCTGGTGGCGCGGAGGACATCAATGACGACAACCGCTCGGCCGGTCAGATCGCCCGCATTGAGGCCGAGTGGCGTGTGGTACACGTCGATCTTCATGGCTGATCTTTGAGGAGGTGCGGCGCGCGCTCGAGAAATTTCGTATCGACCGTGCCCGCGACAAAGTCCGGGTGGCGCATGACCCGGCCCAGGAACGGAATCGTCGTAGTCACGCCCTCAATGATAAAAGAATCGAGGGCCTGGCGCATGCGGGCGAGCGCCTCGGTGCGCGTGTTGCCGTGGACGATCACCTTGGCGAGCAACGAATCATAGTACGGCGGCACGGTGTAGCCGGCGTAGATGTGCGTGTCGACCCGCACGCCCGGACCACCGGGCGGATGGTAGGCGGTGATCAGTCCGGGGGATGGCTGGAAGTTGCGGCTGGGATCCTCGGCGTTCACTCGGCATTCGATCGCGTGCCCGCGCAACCGGTGCCCATTCATCACGAGCGACAGCGGCGCCCCGGCCGCAACGGAGATCTGCTCTTTCACCAAATCGAAATTCGTGCACATCTCCGTGACCGGATGCTCGACCTGGATCCGGGTGTTCATCTCCATAAAGTAGAAAGAACCGTCCGCGTCCAGCAGAAACTCGATCGTCCCCGCGCCGACGTACCGGATGGCCTCGGCCAGCTTCACCGCGGCGTCGCCGATGTCCTGGCGTAGCGTCTGATCGACCGCCGGCGACGGCGCTTCTTCCACCATCGCACAGATGCATGACCTTGCCGTGCGTGTCGCCCATGATCTGGATCTCAATGTGCCGCGGGCGGGCCAGATACTTCTCGATGTAGACCTCGTCGGAATTGAAGGCGGCGAGTGCTTCCTGCTTGGCGAGCGTGAACGACTGCGCGAACTGATCGGCGTCGTTGGCGACGCGCATTCCCTTGCCGCCGCCGCCGGCCGCCGCCTTGATGATGACGGGGAACCCGATTTGCTCAGCGACCTGCTGGCCTTCCTCCAGCGACTCGACCGGACCGGGTGAGCCGGGCACAGTCGGCACGCCCTGCTCTTTCGCGAGTTTGCGGGCCGCTGCTTTGTCGCCCATCTGCCGGATCTGGTCCGGCGACGGTCCGATGAACGCGATGTTGGACGCGCTGACCTTCTCGGCGAACTCGGCGTTTTCGGCGAGGAACCCGTAGCCCGGATGGATCGCGTCCGCCCCGGTGATCTCGGCCGCGGCGATCAGACGCGGGATGTTGAGGTAGCTGTCGCGGCTCTGGGCGCGGCGGATGCAGACGTCGTCGTGGGCGAAGCGCACGTGCAGCGACTCCCGGTCGGCCTCCGAATACACCGCCACCGTCTCGACGCCCAGCTCCTTGCACGCGCGGATCACCCGCAGGGCAATCTCCCCGCGGTTGGCGATCAGCACTTTCTTGAACATTAGGGCGTCAGCTCGATCGCCCCGGCCTGGTCGGCCCCGCCGAGCCGGTTCCCCGAGGAGTCGACGCCCGAGACTTTCAGCGCGAACTCGCTCGGGTTCGTCGCGTAGAAAATGGCGCTCTCGTAGCTGATGACGCCTTGCTGGTACCAGTGGAACAGCGACTGGTCGAAGCTCTGCATGCCGTACTGCACCGAGCCCTCGGCGATGAGCTGCGGGATGTTGAGCAGCTTGGAGAGATCGCGGATGTTGTCCGCCACAGCCGCCGTATTGATCAGGATCTCGGCCGCCGGCACGCGGCCTCGCCCGTCCTTGCGCGGTACGAGACGCAGCGACACGATCGCCTGCAGCGCCGTGGAGAGGAGGTGGCGAATCTCGTCGTGCTGGTGGGGGGGGAAAAACGAAATGACGCGGTTGATCGTCTGCGTGGCGTCCGTCGTGTGCAGCGTCGAAAACACCATGTGGCCGGTGTCCGCCGCCTTCAGCGCCGTATCGAGCGTCTCCATATCGCGGATCTCACCGATCAGGATGAGGTCGGGATCCTGCCGTAGCACGTGCCGCAGCGCCGAATTGAACGACAGCGTGTCGTTGCCGACCTCGCGCTGTGAGATATTGGCGTGCTGGTCGCGATGCAGGAACTCGATCGGGTCTTCGATCGTGATGATGTTCACGCGCCGGTTCGTATTCACGTGATTGATCATTGCCGCGAGCGCGGTCGATTTTCCCGACCCCGTCACGCCCGTCACGAGGACCAGCCCGCGCGGCTTGAGCGCGATCTCCTCGAGCACGCCGGGCAGGTTGAGCTCGCGAATCTGCTTCACTTCGTAGGGGATCGCCCGGAAGGCGAACGCCACGGTGCCGCGCTGCTGATAGACGTTGGTGCGGAACCGGCCGACGCCGGGGACGCCGATCGCGAAGTCCGCCTCCTTGTGCTCGGCGAACTCCTTGACCTGCCGCGGCGTCATGATTTGCTCGGCCAGCGACTTCAACTCTTCCGGCTTGAGCGGCGCGGTATCGAGCGCCACCAGATCGCCGTTCACGCGGATCGTCGCCGGCCGGCCGACCTTGAGCAGCAAGTCGGAGCCGTTGCGCTGCACCATGTGCGTGATTGCTTGTTTGAAGTTGAATGCCGGCAGATTGCTTTGTGTCGCCTCACCCATGCGGATCCACCCGGAAAAGGACCTGGCCGAACTCCACCGGCTGCGCGTTTTGCGCGCTGACCTCTCGAATCACGCCTGCGACCTCGGATTCGATCTCGTTCATGATCTTCATGGCCTCGATGATGCAGACCACCTGCCCCACATTCACCCGGCTACCAACTTTGACGTAGGGCTGCGCGGCGGGCTCGGGCGACTGGTAGAACGTCCCCACCATCGGCGACTTGATCTCGAGCAATTGCGGTCCGGCAGAGGGTGCCGGCGCCTGGGACGCCCCCGGCACGGCTGGGGTGCTCGCCGATGGTGCAGTCGGTTGTGTGACAACGACATGGCCCCCCACGCCGAGGGCATTGCCATGCCCAGCCTTCGACACCCGCACCGACGACCACGCGCCGAACAGACCGCGGCGGATCTCGATCGCGCCCACCTCTGGGGCGTGCTTCAGGATCTGCACGATCTGCGCAATGATGTCGAGCTTCATACCGTGAAGATACCCCCCCCGAGGCCCTACACCAGTTCCACGAGATCCGTGCAGCCGTCCGTCAGTAACACCGGACCGTCCGCCGACAGATGGACGTCATCCTCGATGCGCACACCGCCTCTGCCCGCGACGTACACACCAGGCTCGATCGTCACGACAGCGCCCTCGGGCAGTGGATCTGCGGCCGTACGCGCGAGCCGCGGCGCCTCGTGCACTTCGAGACCGACGCCGTGACCCGTCGAATGCCCGAACGCCGCGCCGAAGCCGCGCGCCTCAATCGCGTCGCGCGCCAACGCATCGGCTTCGCGGCCGGTCATGCCCGCGCGGATCCCCTCGCGCGCACGCCGCTGCGCGTCCTGTACCAGTCCGTACAGCGCGCGCTGCGACTCGTCGGCGCGCGCGCCGACGACCACCGTGCGCGTGATGTCGGCGCAATAACCGTCGACCACCGCGCCGAAATCCAGCAGCAGCCATTCCCCTGGTGCCACCGGACGGGCGCTCGTGTGCGCATGGGGCAGCGCGCTGCGCGGTCCGCTCGCCACGATCGTCGGGAACGGATGTGCTTCGCTCCCGTGCAGCCGCAGCGCACCCTCGAGGAGTCCCGCGATCTCCAGCTCCGTCTGCCCACCCGCCGGCCGCACGGCGGTCAGCGTGTCTCGCAGCGCGGCCGTCGCCAGCTCCGCGGCGGCGCGAATCGCGGCAATCTCGCCCGGGTCCTTCCGCACGCGCAGCCGTTCCACCAGCTCGCCCGCGGGTTTCCAGCGCCACGCGCTCGCGGCGGCGCTCGAGAAGCGCTCGGCATCTTTCACACTCAGCGCGTGCGTCTCGTAGCCGATCGTGCCGAGCGTTCCGGTCGTGACCGTCGGCAGTTCCTTGAGCAGCCTGTCCCAGACGCTCGTTCCCTCGATCTCGACGCGCGCCACGGTACCGGCTTGGTCGCGCGCCTGCTCGTCATAGCGAAAATCCGTCACCAGCAGCAGCATCCCGCGCGTTGCAACGACCACACCGGCCGATCCGCTGAACCCCGTCAGGTAGCGGATATTGGGACGCGACGTGACGAGCAAAGCGTCCAGGCCTTCCACTGCCAGCAGCGCGGCGAGCGCCGCGTGCCGCTCCGGCCGTCTATCGCGACTTGAGCCGGCTGACAAGGCCCTCGAGCCCCAGACGATAGCTGTCGGCCCCGAATCCCGTCACCACGCCCACGGCGAGATCCGCAAGCAAGGACCGGCGCCGCTCCGGCTCGCGTCCGAAAATGTTGGAGAGATGCACTTCGACGAACGGCACGCGGACCGCGAGCAACGCGTCGCGCACCGCGAGACTCGTATGCGTAAAAGCCGCCGCATTGATGACCGCCCCGTCGGCCTGCCCCTTCAACCCCTGGATCGCCTCGACCAGCTCATTCGACACCCAACGCGCGCGCGCGCTCCTTCGTCAGGCGTTCGATGTCCGCGAGACTCGTGCGGCCGTAGATCTCAGGCTCGCGTTCGCCCAACAGGTTCAGATTGGGGCCATTCAGCACGGCGATGCGGGGAGGCACTAGGATTTGAGCTTCTTCAACCACTGCTGGAACTGATCCGCCTCCGCCTCGTCCTCGGGGGGCCGCTGCGTCCGGCCGGATGTGCGGCTGGCGCCGGGTGTCTTCGGAGATGCCGCCTCGGCGGCCTGCGTGCCGGCGCCGGGCTTGCCCCCGGCGAAGAACTCATCGAAGGAGAAACCGCCGGTCTTCGACCCATCACTCGGTGCCTGCGACGTCGCAAGAGGCGTCTCAGCGGCGGCTGCGGTCTCCGCCGGTTGGGCACTCGCATGCCGTGCGACCTCCTCGCCGAAAACCGAATCGAGCGAGATGTGGTCGGCCGCCGGATGGGACGGCTCCCCGGGGAGCGGGCCAGCGACGTCGAACGCGGCACCCAAAGTGCTGTGTGGCTCATCGATCGGTGGCGCTACCTCCTGGGCCGGTCTGCCTGCCCAAATCCCTTTGAGAAAGGCCTGCGCAGAAATCCCCGAGCCCTTCTTACCGCCGGAGGACAGCTGCTCGACTCTCCGCCGCAGTTTCGCGTCGTTCGGACGCTGCGCCAGCAACGCGTGGTACACGCGCAAGGCATCCTGTTGATGGCCCTGTTTCAGATACAGCTCGGCCATCGTTTCCGTCAGGACGGGCTCGGCCCGCGACAGCGTCGCGGTATCGGCCGCCCCATCGTCGTCCGAAAGTGCGACAGCCGCCGGAGGGGGAGTGGGTGAAGGCGCTGAGACCCGCGCTGCTGGAGGCGGCGGTGGCGGCGGAGGCGGTGGAACTGGTGCCGGAGGCGGCGCGGCGTGTTGCCGCTGCGGGGCTCGTGACGGAGGAGCCTGTATCTCGTCGTCGGGCATGATCAGCGGCAGATCGACTTGCGGAAGGGCTTCGTCGAGGTCCGGTGCGCTCTCGGCGCCACGCGCGGGGTCCGGTGCATCCAGCCTGAACATCCCGCTGCCTTCGTACTGCGTGCGCGCCAGCCCTTCGATCTCCACCTGCTCGATCTGCTGCGGATTCAGCTCGACGTCCTCTTGGACTTCCAACCCGTCTGCCTTTGCGGCCGCATGTGCATTGGGATTGAAGCTGATCGGGTTGTCGAAGTTCTCGACGTCGGGACCGCCGGTCGACGGTCGGGAGGGCTTGGCAAGCTCGACGGACTCGGGCTCTTCGTGTTCAACGGCGAAGTCGGGCTTGATCATCTGAGTCGTGGCGGCGGCCTCCACAGGCTTCGTCCCGACTTTTCCCTTAGCCCGCGCGAGCGCCTCCGCAGCGTCCCCATTCATGGGGTCGGCGTTCAGCAGCCGGCCGAGCCACTCGACCTCTTCCTCGTACTTCCCGTTCCGCTCGGCCAGCTCGGCGAGACCGCGCAGGGCAATAATGTTCTCCCCGTCGAGCTCCAGCACTTTCCGAAACACCCCTAACGCTCCGGCATCGTCTTTCTTGTCGACGAGGCAGCGGGCGTAGACGATGTAGGCGCTGACGTAATCGGGATGGAGCTTCAAGCCGTTCTGGCAGAGGTCAACCGCGTTATCTATAAGCCCTGCTTTACGATAGGCGTCCGCGAGGGGCGCGAAGTTCCGCCCCTTCGGGTTGTCCCGAAAGCGCGCTTCTAGTTTGTCGATCTCGCTCGTGTAGGCCACGGCACTCCGTTTGACTGCCTAAGTCTATGTGGGAATTGGGCGAAGATAGTGTTTGGTGAACGTCGCTGTCAAATGACCCGGGCGGCTGTGCGCTTGAGTTTGTGCGTTGTGGTTTTTAGACTTATGCCCCTTCAGCCCCTCGTTTGACCGGAATTCGGAGTCGCCATGCTGCGCACCATGCGGTCCAATGCCAAATGGATCTTTTACATCCTCGCCATCGCCTTCGTGGCATGGCTCGCGATCGGACAAGTGATGAGCATCCTCGGCCCGAGCGGCAACGTGGTGCTCCGCGTCAACGGCAAGGAATTCCAGGTCGCTGAATACCAGCAACGCGTGCAGGTCGCCTCGGAACAGTATCGGCAACAGAACGGCAGTGCCCCAGTCTCGAAAGAGGAAGACAAGCAGATCCAGGATCACGTCATCAACCAGATGATCGAGGACGCGCTCCTCGAGCAGGAGTACAAGCGGCTCGGCATTCGCGTGAGCGACGAGGAGATCATCGAGACCGCGCGGACGTCCCCGCCGCCCGAAGTGATGCGCGATCCGCAGTTCCAGACCGACAGCCAATTCGATATCCGCAAATGGCAGCAGTTCATCTCGACGACGTCCGACCGCAATTTGCTCGCGCAGCTCGAGGCGATTTACCGCCAGCAGATTCCGCTGATCAAACTGCAGCAGTACCTCACGAGCGACGTGTACGTTTCCGACGCCAAGCTTTGGCGGATCTATCGCGACCAGCACGACTCGGTGCGCATCGCCTCGCTCGCGATCTGGCCCTATACGGTTCCGGATACCAGCGCGATCAGCGACGCCGAGCTGGCGGCCTACGTCGCGAAGCACCCTGATGACTTCAAGCGCCCGGCCGTCGCGTACGTCAGGTTCATCGCACAGCCGCGCCTGGCGAACGCCGCCGACAGCGCGGTGGCTCGGGCGCACGTCGCACGGGTGCGCGCCGAGCTGGTGCATGGCGCCAAGTTCGAAGACGTCGCGCGCCGCGAATCGAGCGACACGGGCAGCGGCCAGCGCGGTGGCGATCTGGGCTGGATCAAGAAGAACGAGACGGGCTTCGTCCCGGAGTTCATGCAGGCTGTGCGCAGCCTCAAGCCGGGTCAGATCTCGGCGCCGGTGGCGTCGCGGTTTGGCTATCACCTGATTCGCGTCGACCAGGTGAAAGGCGACTCGTTGAAGGTCCGTCACATTCTGATCCCCGTCGCGCTCCAGGGCGAGCACCTCGATCACGTCGAGGCGCGAGCCGACACGCTCGAGCGCCTGGCCGCGGAGCGGAGCGACCCGACGGTGCTCGACAGCACCGCGCATCTTCTCGGGCTCCAGGTGTCGCCGGCGTATTCGGTCACGGAGGGCGAGCGCTTCACGCTCGGTCCGTACGTCATCCCCGATGTGAGTGTGTGGGCCTTCGAAGCGCGACCCGGCGAGACCAGCCCTGTCATCGACGCTTCATCCGGCTACTACGTCTTCCGGCTCGATTCGGTCACCGCGGCCGGTGTGCCGCCGCTGAAGCAGATTCGCGACCGGGTCAGTGCCCTGGTCCGACTGGAGCGACAGAAGACGCTGGCGCAGCGTCGGGCCGATTCGCTGGCGACGCTGCTGCAAGGGACGAGCGATCTGGTCGCCGCGGCCAGCGCGCATGCGCTGCAGGCGGAGCGCTTCGGTCCGTTCACACGGATTCGGCCGCCCAGCTATCTCGCACGCGAGCCGCTGGCGGTCGGTGCGGCGTTCGGTCTCAAGGCGGGGGAGCGCAGCGGCGCACTCCAGGGCGAAAGCGGGTACTTCATCATTCAGTCGTTGCAACGCAAGCCCGCCGATTCCACCGCTTGGCTCGCGCAGCGCGATGTCCAGCGCACGCAGTTCCGCCAGGCGGCGATGCAGGCAAGGATGCAGCAGTATATGGAGGATGTGCGCGCCCAGGCGAAGATCGTGGATCGGCGCAAGGACATCTTCAAATCCCAGGCCGCGGCGGACGCCACGACTGGGTCGCTGTAACCTACTCTACCAGGCGCTTCGGCTTCGCATCACGCGGCAGCTCCTCGTTTCGTGACGACGACGAGGGCAGCTGATGGATGCTGTTTTCCGCTTCCGAGAGCGCGCGCTTAAACTCCCGCAGTCCCCTGCCCACAGCCTTCCCTGCCTCCGGCAGCCGGTTGGCCCCGAAGACAAGCAGGACAATGAGCATCAGGATGACGATTTCACCGCCACTCAGGTTTCCCAATCCCATCGCCAACTCCCAGCGGCGTCTATTCCGTTAGGCGCTTCGGCCGCTCGCCCGACGCCGGAGGCGGCACCGTCGTCGGCGGCGGCTCACTCGGCTCAGCGTCCTTGAGGCCCCGCTTGAATTCCTTGATCCCCTTCCCGATCGACGCGCCGATCTCCGGAATGCGCTTCGCCCCGAAGAACAGCACCAGGATGAGCACCAGGATCGCGATTTCGGTGAAACCGAGATTGCCGAGCATGGGCGCCTTTCTAAAAGAGCGAACGGGCCACGAGATACGCGATGACCACGCCGACGACGGCGAGGAGCGAGACATCGAGCCCGATCGGTCCGAGCGTAATCGACAGCACCAGCAAATCCAGGTGCACCGGCCCGATCGTCGGCGTCACCGACCACGTGAACACCTCTTTCGCCGGCCCCTGAGGCAAAAACCGTCTCAGAAAGGACTGCAACAAGCCCCCCACCACGAAGCCTATCGCCAGAACCCCGAGATAGAAACCGGGACGACGTGGACCGTACGCCACGGCCTAGCTGCGCCGCTCCACGGCGTAGGCGATGCTGCCCTGCAGCGCGTCACGCGCCGGCGAGGGCGGCAAGACGTCCAGTTCGGCCTCCGCTTGTTGGGCGAGATCCAGGGCCCGTTGCCGCGCCGTCTCCAACCCGCCCGCGCTCTCGACTAACCGAATCACCTCATTCACCAGATCGTCACTCGGCTCCGCAGCTTCCATCAGCTCGGCAATCACCAGCCGCTCATCGGCCGATACACGCGACAGCGCCACGATCAGGGGCAGCGTCACCTTATGCTCCCGCAAGTCCAGACCGGACGGTTTTCCGGTCACCGCCTCCGGCTGGGTGTAATCCAGCAGGTCATCGGTGATCTGGAAGGCCATGCCGAGCAGCATCCCAAAGCGCGCCAACGCGTGCCGGAAGGCGGGGGGCGCAGTCAGGGCGCCCACCTCGCACGCACCGGACAACAGCGAGGCGGTTTTGGCCCGAATCAGCTCGTCGTACGCGCGTTCGCCGTAGGCGAGCTTGTCGTGGGCTTCGAGCTGCCGCATCTCGCCCACGGTCATCTCATTGGTCACGCGCGCCAACACGCGCAGCGCCTCGTGGTCTTCCAGCCGCACTAGTTCGATGATCGCGCGCGAATAGAGATAGTCCCCCATGATCACGGCGATCTGGTGCGAGAACAGCGCATTGATCGTCGGCAGCCCACGCCGCAGCACGGAGTGGTCCACCGAATCGTCGTGTACCAGCGTGGCGAGGTGGATGAGCTCCACAACGGCGGCGAGGGTGACGGCACGCGGATCCTTCAATTCCGCCGCCTGATGACTCAGCAGAAGCAGCGTAGGGCGGAACAACTTCCCCTTCATGTGGAGCAGGTGATCGTTCACCTCACTCACGATCGGAAAGTCCGCGGCGATCACACGCCGCAGCTCCAGTACCACCTGTTCCAATTCACCGGCGACGGGCCGCTGGACGTCGCGCAGGCTGACGCGGGCGACCTGTTGACTCACGCTATTTCGCCTTCGCAAGCGCTTTTACGCGCTGCTCGGCATCGAGGAACCGGATGTCGACCGCGAACACGCGACCGTACAAGTCGCGCGCATCGGCTTTCCTGCCCTGCTGCTCCAGTGCCCTGCCGAGCCAGTACAGGATGCCCAATCGTTCCTGATCGCCGGAGGCCGGGAGATCGAGGCCACGGCGCAGAATCGTTTCCGCGACGCCGTACGCGCCCTTTTCGAAGAAGCAGACACCCAGCATCTCCGACGTGCGCAGCTTTCCCTCGGGCGCGCGCAGCGCCTTTTGCAGCTCGGCGATCGCTTCGTCGAGGAGACCCATCTCCTTGAAGGCGACGCCCAGGTCGTAGTGAGACTGGAAGTCCGCCTCGTCGATGTTCTCGTCGATTCCCTGCTTGAAGCGCGCCAGCATGTCTTGGAAGTCCTGCTCTTCGTCGCCGGTGGGCTCCTCATCGGCAACAGTCATCCGGCTGTCCTTCGCCCGCGCGTCGAGGTCCTCCTCGTCGGTCAGCATGGAACCGAGGTCGATGAAATCGCCGTCCACGGCGGCTTCATGGCGGACTTTCATCTTGGCGTCTTTCGCCTTGACCTTGCCTTCCGGTTTTCCGGAGGGGGCGGGCGTCGCCACCGCGGGCGCGAGCATTGACAGCGCCGCTTTCGCACGCTCGTTCTTGGGATCGTGCTCGGCCACGCGCGCGTATACCGCCCGTGCCTTGTCGGGAAGATCCGAACGCAGCAGTGCGTCAGCCAGCTCGAGATAGGCGTCGATCAGCTTGGGCTTGTCGCCTGCCTTGAATGCGAACTCCACCGCCTTTTGCCGGTGGCGTACGCTGTTCGGATCGAGCCGGAGCACCTCGTCGACGAGATGGCGGGCCTGGGAGAGATTGCCGGCATTCTCGTAGCCCGCCGTCGCGATGTCGAGCTCCTCGATTCCCCGATCGCGGTCTCCCTGCTCGATCAGCGCTTCACCAAGCGCCTGATGCGCTTCCGGATCGTCGGGGTTATCTGCGACGCGCGATTCGAGCTCTTCAATGCCGGGCGCCGCAGGCGTTTCCTCGATGTTGGAAAACACGAGCGAGCCGGCCTGGTCGCCGCCGCTGCTGATTTCGTCGATCCCCAGATCGATAAACCCGGACCGCCGTCCGCCGGTGGAAATCGACGTCTCATCCTCGGTCTGGATAAAACTCGGATGCCGCGGCGGTTCGTCGACGGCCAGCGGTTCATCGTCGATGTCATGTCCCGCCTCGGTCGTGCCCGTCTCGAAGTCCGGCTCGAGCTCGAGCGGCGGGACCTCCACCACCGTCTTGTGTTTCCCAGGAACTGACGGTGCCTTCGCCCCATGCGCCGGCGTTGGAGCCGAGGGCCGCTTCGGAACCACCGGTTTTACGCGCGGTGGCTCCGGCGTGGATGCCGCCGGCTTCCGGAAGATCGGTGGCTTGGGTGCGGCCTTCGGGGGCGGCCCTTTCGGCGGCGCCTTCGGAGCCTCCGCGACATTCCCCTCCAGCACCAGATCCGCCCCTTCGAGCTCGATCCCCTCGTCCGCAGTCACTTCGGGCGCGGTCCGCTGCGGCGCGGCCGGCTCGGGCGCGGTCGGCTCGAGCTCGGCTATGGGTTCGAGGTCGAGGTCGGCCGGATTGAGCTCTTCGCGGATCGACGGCGTCTTGGGACTGGACGCCTGGACGTGGCCAAAATCCGCGACCGTCGTCTCGAGACCCTCCAACATGCCGCCGGTATTCCCCCCACTCACGCCGGGCGCCTCGTCGACGAGACTGGTCGTCTCGATCTCCAGCGATTCGTCAGGCTCGGGCTCAACCTCCTCGATCAGTCGCTCCGCGGCGGGAGGCGGAAGCGGCGGCGCAATGGGCGGGGGAGGAGCGACAGGCGCCGCGGCGGCAGGCGGCGCCTTAACGCCCTTGGCGACGCGCGGTGCGTCGAGATCGAGAAAGACGAGACTCGACGTCTTGCGTTTGCCCGACTTCGACAAATCGTCGCCACCCCCGGCCGGGGGCGCGGTTCTCGGAGGCGTCGCGCTCGGCCGGCCGCCTGCCGAGGAGGCGCGCTTGCCGGGATCGGCGCCGTACATCTTGAGGTGCTCCGAAAGCATCTCGCGGAGATTCGCGCTCTCCGGGGAAATGTCGGTGAATTCCTTCAGCGCCGCGAAGGCGTGTTCGATCTTTCCCGCTTTCTGCATCCGCTCGGCGTATTCGACGAAGTTCTGCTTCGCTTCCGCGATGAATCCCTTGGCGGCGTACAACTTGGCCAGCTTCAAATACGTTGACTGCCGCGCGGGGGCGTTGCGCAGCACCTTGTTACACATCGCGATGGCGTTGTTGTGAAATCCGAGCTCGGCGTACTTGTCGACGGCCTGATCGTAGTAGTCCGCCGCCTGGCCCGGGTCCTTCAGCTTGATGTAGAGATCGCCGATACGGTTATAGATGGAGAGGTCAGGATTGGTCTCATCCTGGTTGTTCAAGACGTCCAGCCAGATCTCCACGGCCTTTTTCGGATCTTTGGCCTCGAGACCCTTCGCCTTCTCTTTGAGTTGCTCAAGCTTGGACATGGAACGACTAAGATATCGGAGCCGTCTAGGCGGGACAAGCCGAACCCGCTGTCCAGACGGCGCTTACGACGTCCGTGCCCAACCAGTAGCCGATCTCCCGCCAGTCGTCTACGGCCGCTACCACGAGGTCGGCGACACACCCCGGCGCGATTTGCCCACGGTTCGCGGCTAGGCCGAGCGCGGCGGCGGCGTTGACCGTCACCGCCATCACAACTTCCGCGTGACGCAGCCCGAGTTGAGACACGCCGAGCGCCATGACCAGCGGAAGACTCATGGTGGGGGACGTGCCCGGATTGAAGTCGGTCGCGAGGGCGACTGCGGCGCCCGCCTCGATCAACCGTCGCGCCGGCGCCTGCGACCGCCGGCCCAGAAAAATCATCGTCGCGGGGAGCAGGACCGCGACGGTTGAGCTGCCGGCGAGCGCCCGGATCCCCTCATCTGAAATCGCCGCCAAATGATCGGCGGACAGCGCCCCCAGCTCGACGGCGAGCTGCGCGCCGCCGGATCCCTCGAGCTCATCCGCGTGCAGCTTGACCGCCAGTCCATGGCGGGCGGCGGCGGTGAGGATCTGACGACTTTCCGGTGCGCTGAAGACTCCGGGCTCGCAGAACACGTCGCAACATCGTGCCAGTCCCTCGCGGGCCACCGCCGGGATCATCTCCTCACAGAGCAGCCGCACATACTCGGCGCGTTTGCCGCGATACTCCGGCGGCACCTCGTGCGCACCCAGAAATGTCGGAACGAGCGTGGCGGGCAGCTCGCCGGCGAGTCGACGAATCACGCGGAGCTGCTTCAGCTCGGCCTCCAATTCCAGGCCGTAGCCCGATTTCACTTCGATGGTGGTCGCGCCGCACGCCAGTAATGTCGCGAGACGGGACCGCGTCAGAGCGGCGAGCTCCGTCTCGGACCGCGCTCGCACATCGCGCACCGACTGCAAGATGCCGCCCCCGGCGGCCGCGATGGCCTTGTAATCGACGCCGAGCGCGCGCCGTTCCTGATCGTCGAGGCGGGGCGCACCGAAGACGGCGTGGGTGTGGCAATCGATGAACCCCGGGAAAAGGACGCCCGTGATTTCCACCACTTGTAGGGGCGCAGCATGCTGCGCCCCTACTTTCGGCGCCTCCCGGCGGGGCCCGACCCATGCGATCGTCTCGCCGTCGATCAGGACCGCTGCGTCCTGCAGCACCTCCACCTCGGCCAGTTCGCGCCCGCGCCGGGCACGCGCGGGCCCACGACACGTCACGATTTGACGCGCGCCGACCAGCAAAGTCTTCAGTCGAGATCCTCGCTCATGGGCAAGCGGATGTGATGGCGTCGCGCCGCGGCGATCGCCTCGGGATAGCCGGCGTCGGCGTGCCGGGCCACCCCGATGCCGGGATCGTTG
>QHTW01000250.1 GCA_003220955.1 Gemmatimonadota bacterium
AGCGGACAGCCAACGCGTTTCGTCCGTGACCTTGCCGTCTTTCACGACGCGGTACGGCGTCTCGATGAATCCGAGCTCGTTGACGCGCGCGTAGCACGAGAGGCTCGTGATGAGTCCGATGTTCGGACCTTCCGGCGTCTCGATCGGGCACATGCGGCCGTACTGGCTGTAGTGCACGTCGCGGACTTCGAAGCCCGCGCGCTCGCGCGTGAGACCGCCGGGACCGAGCGCGGACAGACGCCGCTTGTGCGTCAGCTCCGCGAGCGGATTCGTCTGATCCATGAACTGCGACAGCTGCGAGCTGCCGAAGAACGCCTGAATCACGGCGCTCACCGTGCGCGCGTTGACCAGATCGTCGAGCGTGATCCGCTCGGGATCGTTGTTGATGCTCATCCGCTCCTTGATGAGCCGCGCCATGCGCGACAGACCGACCGAGAACTGGTTGGCGATCAGCTCGCCCACCGAGCGCACCCGGCGGTTGCCGAGGTGGTCGATGTCGTCGGTGTAGCCGCGGCCTTCGGACAGCTCGATCAGATAGCGGATGATCGCGACGAAGTCGTCCTCGGTCAGGACGGTGTTGTCCTTCGCCACGTTCACCTTGAGCCGCTGGTTGATCTTGTAGCGGCCGACCTTCCCCAGGTCGTAGCGCTTGGGGTGGAAGAACAGCCGCTTCAGCGCCTCGCGCGCCGTCTCGATGTTCGGCGCCTCGCCGGGACGGAGCAGCGTGTAGATCTGCGCCAGCGCCTCCGCCTCGGTGTGCGTCGGGTCCTTGGCGAGCGTGTTCTTGATCAGGGGCGATTCGCTCCGGCCCGCGGGCAGGAGCACATCCACCTTCGTCACCCCGGCCTTGAGGAGCTTCTTCCGCAGCGTGTCCGAGAGCTCGCGCCCAGCCTCCCCGACGACTTCCCCGTCGGGATCGGCGACGTCGAACGCGAGCACGTACTTGCTCGGCGCCTGCTGGGTCGTGGTCGGCTGCGCATCCTCGCGCAAATCGAGCGAGGTGTAGCCCGCGAAGACGCGCACCGCCGTGATGCCGGCGCGGCGGAACGCGTTGAAGCGCTCCAGCGTCAACTCGTCGCCCACGCGCGCCAGCGGCTCGCCCTTCTTGTTCTCGGGATCGGGCACATCAGCAGCGAGCAGCGTGCCGAGCACCTCGCGCTTTTGCGCGCGGCCCTCGAGCTTGCCCGTGATGTCGATCTCCTTCACGGCGTAGAACAGCTTCAGGATGTCGGCGTTCGTGCCGTACCCGAAGGCGCGCAACAACGCGGTCGCCGGGAACTTCTTCTTCTTGTCGATGTGGACGTAGATCACGTCGTGAATGTCGACGGTGAACTCGACCCACGAGCCGCGGAACGGAATGATCCGCGCCGAGAAGAGGCGCTGGCCGTTGGGGTGGATGCTCTCCTCGAACACCACGCCGGGCGAGCGGTGCAGCTGCGACACGATGACGCGCTCCGCGCCGTTGATGACGAACGTCCCGAGCGGCGTGAGAATCGGCAGCTCGCCGAGATAGACTTCCTTCTCGATGATGTTCTTGGGCCGCTTGGTCTTGGTGACCTCGCCGACCTCTTCCATCACCACGAGCTGCAGCGTCGCCTTGAGCGGCACCGAGTACGTCATGTCGCGCTCGATGCACTCTTCGACGGTGTACTTCGGCTCGCCGAGCGCGTACTTCACGAACTCGAGCGAGTAGTTGCCGTTGACGTCCTGGATCGGGAACAGATCCTTGAAGACCCGTTCCAGTCCGACGTCGGAGCGCACGCCGTCTTTGCCGTCCGGCTGCAGGAGCGACTGGAACGCGCGCGTCTGAATGTCGAGGAGATGGGGCATCGGCATGCCCGTCTCCAGCTTTGCGAACGAAAGATGCGGTGCCGTCTTAGTGGTCATTCGAACCCTCAAGTAATGCAAAAGGCCCTGCCGCCCCCGCGCCCGACTGCGGTGCGGGGGAGGATCCTAGGGCTCGGAAAAACGAGCAGGTTGTAGTAAATCCGCGCATGTCGTAGAACCGAAGCGAGACTCGGGTTGGCCACTGGACCCCCATGGTCCGGGGCTCCTCGAGGCTACTTCAGTTCGACGACGGCGCCCTGCGCTTCGAGCTTCTTTTTGATTTCTTCCGCTTCCTGCTTGGACACGCCTTCTTTCACGGTCCCCGGAGCGCCTTCGACCAGATCCTTCGCCTCTTTCAGCCCGAGGCTGGTGATCGCGCGAATCTCCTTGATCACCTGGATCTTCTTCTCGCCGCCCGCCTTCAGCACGACCGTGAACTCCGTCTTCTCCTCGACCGCCGGCGCGGCAGCGGCCGCTCCCGGAGCGCCGCCGCCTGCTGGTGCCGCTGCCGGAGCCGCGATCGTCACGCCGAAGCGGCCCTTGAAGGCCTCGATCAGCTCCGCCAGCTCGAACACCGACATGTTGCCGATGGCTTCGAGGATATCGTCCTTACTCATCGTTTGCGTCGCCATTACTGTTCTCCCGCCCGTTTAGTTTTGAGAGCCTCGAGGGCACCCACCACCGAATACAGCAGTCCGTTCAGCACTCCCAGGAATCCCGCCATGGGCGCCTGAAGGGCTCCGCCCAACTGCGCCAGCAGCTGAGTCTTCGAAGGCAACGCCGCCAGCGCCTTCACCTGCGCCTGCGTGATCGGCTTGCCTTCGACCAGGCCTACCTTGATCGCCGGCTTCTCGAACTCCCTGGCGAAGTCGGTCAGCACCTTCGCCGCGCCGACCGGGTCCGTGCCCGCGAGCACCAGCGCCGTCGGGCCGGCCAGGAACGACTCGAGACCGCCGTCCTTCAACTGTTTTTCCGTCAGCGCGCGGCGTGCGAGCGTGTTCTTGACGACCACATAC
>QHTW01000251.1:0-3647 GCA_003220955.1 Gemmatimonadota bacterium
GATTCGCCAGGAAGTCGAGGAGCTGTTCCGTCGCCACGTGGCGGACGTCATCGGCACCGGTATCGAGGTGGTGTTTGCGCACCAGGCCGTCGAGCCGTCTGCGCCGCGCCGCGCGAAGCCGTGGGGGACTGGGCACGCCGTCCTCGCCGCGGCTTGGGGGACTCGGGGGCCGTTTGCCGTTATGAATGCGGACGACTTCTACGGCGCGGACGCATATCGATTGTTGTTCGAACACCTCCTGGGCGGCGCTGAACATGCCCTGGTCGGCTACACGCTGCGCGAGACGATGTCCGCGCATGGCGGCGTTTCGCGTGCGATTGTGGAGCTGGACGCACGTGGGTACTTATCGCGGCTCACCGAGGTGGGTGACATCGTTTCGCGCGGCGTCGCGTTCACCGGTCACGCCACGGCTGGGCAGGCGGTTTCGCTCCATGGAGACGAGCTCGTTTCCATGAATCTCTGGGGCTTTACGCCGGCCGTGTTGCCTATGCTCGAGCGGCAGTTCGCAGCCTTCCTCGAGGCACGGAGCGCGGACCCTCGCGCCGAGTTTCTGTTGAGTGAGGCAGTGGGTGCGCAGCTGGCGGCGANNNGTTTGGAATGACGTTTTCCGCGGACGACATGACCGTACGAAATGAGCTACAGCGCCTCGTGGACGCCGGGCAGTACCCCGCGAACCTCAAAGACGGATTCGAGCGACTCGCATGAGACTGCGCAACCCGTTTCCCTCTCCGGACAACGAGCACCCATGCACGTGACGATCGCTGACTGGACCGTCGTGATCATCTCGATCGCGGTGTCGTTTCTGCCCGCTCTCTTCTTTTTCCGGCGCGCGAGCAAGAGCACCACGGAGTTCTTCGCGTCCGGCCGAGCCGCGCCCTGGTGGCTGGTCGGCGTCTCGATGGTGGCCACCACGTTTTCGACCGACACCCCGAACCTCGTCGCCAACATGGTGCGCGAGAGCGGGGTAGCGGAGAACTGGCTGTGGTGGTCGTTCCTCCTGACGGGGATGCTGACGGTGTTCTTCTACGCCCGCCTCTGGCGTCGTTCGAACGTGCTGACCGATCTCGAGTTCTACGAGCTGCGCTACTCGGGCAAGGCGGCGAGCTTCGTGCGTGGTTTTCGCGCTGTGTACCTCGGCCTGTTCTTCAACTGCGTGATCATGGCGGCGGTGAATCTCGCCGCCGCGAAGATCGCCAACATCGTGCTCGGCTGGCCCCTCGAGAAAACGCTGCTGCTCATGGGCGTGGTGACGGTGTTCTTTGCGTCGGTCTCCGGGCTGTGGGGTGTGCTGGTCACCGACTCGATTCAATTCGGCATCACCATGACCGCGACCTTCGCCCTCGCGTATTTTGCGCTGAGCCAGCCGCAGGTCGGCGGCCTCTCCGGCCTTATCGCCCAAATCGACCCCAAGCGGTTGCGGCTGATCCCCGATTTCGGCGACTGGGGGCTTACGCTGTCGGTGTTGATCATTCCGCTGACCATTCAGTGGTGGTCTGTCTGGTATCCCGGCGCGGAGCCGGGGGGCGGGAGCTACATCGCCCAGCGCATGCTCGCCTCTCGCACGGAGAAGGACGCGGTGGTGGGCACGCTGCTCTTCAACGCGATGCACTACGCGTTGCGGCCATGGCCGTGGATCCTCGTTGCCCTTGCGTCCACCGTGATTTACCCGCATCTGTCCGACATCGCTCGGGCCTATCCCTACATCGATCCCAGTCTTATCGGGAACGACATGGCGTATCCGGCGATGTACCGCTTCCTGCCAGCGCCGTTTCTGGGGTTCATGATCGCCGGTATGCTCGCCTCCTACCGCTCGACCATCGAAACCCATCTCAACTGGGGCACCTCCTACCTAGTGCACGATTTCTATCGCCGCTTCCTGAATAAAGGAGCGAGCGAAAAGCATTACGTGCTCGTGGGCCGTCTCACGACGGCCCTGCTCATGATCGTCGCCGCGCTCGCGACCTATGCGCTGAGCAGCTCGAAGCAGGCCTTCGATCTGATCCTCTCAGTCGGGGCCGGGACCGGGTTGATCTACCTGCTGCGCTGGTTCTGGTGGCGCGTCAACGCGTGGTGCGAGGTGGCCGCGATGGTCAGCTCGTTCCTCTTGGCGCTCGGATTCGCGATCGCCGCCAGGGCAGGCCACGCGCTGCCGGGGCACATCTCGCTCATCTTTACGGTCGCCATCACGACCGTCGTGTGGGTGGCGGTCGCCTACCTCACGTCACCGACGGATCGAACGACGCTGCTCTCCTTCTACAAGCTGGTGCGTCCGGCCGGACCTGGTTGGGAGTCGATCCGCCAGGAGGCCGGTCTGCCCTCCTCGCCGGACAGCCTGCCCAATTCCCTGCTCGGCTGGGTGTTCGGCTGTGCGTTCATCTATGCCGCGTTGTTCGGCACCGGCAGCGCGCTGTACGGGCGGACGCCACAGGCGATCCTGTGGGCGGCGGTCTTCCTGGCTAGTGGCTTCGGCTTGTTGCGCCTGGTGCCGAGGATGTGGGGGAAGCAGGAGGCTGGTGGAGGCTGAGGACGTCATCGTGCCGCGGTGCAATGGTGGGCTAGCGGGGCTGGCGCCCCGCTAACAAATCATCAATGGCAGCGTCAAGTTGGCTTCGCGTGGGAGGTGCCGGAAACAACCATCCATTGACCAACACTCCCGGTGTGCCGCCGAGACCAAACCTCGCTCCGAGCGCCAAGCCCGAATTATGCGAGGACCAGCGACCCGGCGTTTGGCACATTCGGCGATGCGCGCTGTGTCGCGAATACCGGCTTCCGCTGCGTAAGCACCCCAACTCTTGAGACCAAGGGAGTCTTGTTTTGAAAAGACAACATCGAGCCACTTCCCGAGCGCGTCGACGTCAGCAGCACATTCCGCACCTTGTGCGGCACCAAGTGCGAACCGATGGTACGAAAGAGGATGCGGAACATAGACCACGCGAACATCACTTGGCCGTTCGTGGAGGATATCGCTAACGGTACGCTGAAAGCCGCGGCAGGCCGGACATTCCAGATCGGTGAACTCGACGATTGCCACGGGAGCGGAGTCAGACCCACCTTCTGGAATGCCGATGTCTTGGCAACTTTTGGCTTGGGGGTGCGACAGTACTGGCCCGTGATTAGGGTATGCATCTCGATGACGACCGCCTCTATGTCCTACTGGACCGCTACGTCGCCGGCGAAGCGTCGGCAGCGGACGCCCAGTCGGTGCGCGAGTGGCTCGAAGCAGACCCCGAGCACGCCGCGCTGCTCAAAGA
Source organism: Gemmatimonadota bacterium (assembly GCA_003220955.1). Taxonomy (GTDB): domain Bacteria; phylum Gemmatimonadota; class Gemmatimonadetes; order Gemmatimonadales; family GWC2-71-9; genus 20CM-2-65-7. The sequence goes on from QHTW01000251.1 coordinate 3,252, forward strand.
CCTCCGGCTCATCAGACGTGTCACCGCCGAGCCGGTACCGCAAGCCAACGTTGAGGGGGCGTGGGCGAAGGCGAGCAAATCGCTGCGCCCGTCTCGGCGGTTCCTGGTGCCTGTGATTGCCGCGGCGGCGGTTGTCGTCGCGGTAGTCGGCGGCTGGGCCGTGCTGGGGCGCGCGCCGGCGTGGCGTGAAGTCGCCACAGCGGTCGGGCATCGGACCGTCATCCACCTGCGTGATGGCACGCAGGTCACGGTCGCGCCCAAGAGCCGGCTTCGTTACACAGCCGACTACGGCAAAGCCCACCGCGACGTGTACCTCGACGGCGAAGCGTATTTCCAGGTCAGCCTCGATACGCGCCGTCCATTCCGCGTCCACACGGCGCGCAGCATCACCGAAGA
>QHTW01000251.1:3801-4567 GCA_003220955.1 Gemmatimonadota bacterium
CAACAACGGCGTCACGTTGCGACGCGGGATCGACGTCGCGCGCCAGCTGGCGTGGACCAGCGGCGTTCTCGCCTTCGACGGCGCGCCCTTGCGTGACGTCGTGCTCACGCTCGGACGGTGGTACGACGTCGAGATCCGCCTGGGAGACTCCGATAGCGCGCTCGCCGCACGCCGGCTCACGGCAACATTCACCAACGAGCCGATCGACCTGGTCCTGCAACGGATTGCGTTGACCCTCGGCCTGCGCGTCGACCGCGGCGCTGGAGGGGGGGCTGTGTTCGTGCTTCAGAACGGTAGGTAACCCTCATGCCGTCTGCTTTCGGGGAGTAGGCCTATGAACCGCGTTGCGTTGTTCCTGCTCATGCTGGCAACGGTGCTGGCGCTATTCCCGCCAGGCGCCGCTGCGCAATACGCGAGTAGCCGGGGCGCAAGCCGGGCCCCGCGATTCCTGCTGGCAATGGCGGAGCGCTCGGAGCCGGTACCGGTTGACCTCAAGCGCTCGGCGGTGTTGCGGCAACCGCTCTCGCTCGCGTTTGACGGCGTCCCGCTCAAGCAGGCGCTCGCAGAGATCTCCCGGCAAGCGAGACTCAATCTGGTATACGCCGACGACGTGTTGCCGATCGACGCCACTGTGAGTCTGCGCGCGGACCGCATTACTGTCGCGGCGGCACTGACGGACGTGCTGCTCGACGCGGGCGTGGACATTGTGTTCACGACGGATGGCCGTGCCACCTTGGTCAAACGGCCCGAGGGGCCGGCCGTGCAG
>QHTW01000251.1:4592-5155 GCA_003220955.1 Gemmatimonadota bacterium
GCGTCGCCGGGACGCGGCTCACCACCGAGACCGACAGCGCGGGCCACTATGTCATCGCCAGCGTGCCGGTGGGGACGCAACGGCTGCGGGCCCGGATGCTGGGCTACACGCCCGCCGACACCACCGTCGTCGTCGCGGAGGGGCAGCAGGCGATCGTGAACCTTCAGCTCAAGGCGCAGGCCATCGAGCTGGAGGCGGTCGTGGCCGTGGGCTACGGTGAAAAGACGAGGGAGAATGTCACCGGAGCCGTTGCTTCCATTGGTACGGAAGCGCTGGAATCTCGCCCGATCACTAACACGCTCACGGCAATTCAGGGCGTCATTCCGGGAGTGGTGGTGGAGCGCTCGGGGGGACAACCCGGAGTCGAAGACTTTAGTCTCAATCTGCGGGGCGTTTCATCCATTCCCAAAGACCCGCAGCAGTTGTACGCCTCCAGCGGAGGGAATTCTCCGCTCGTGTTGATCGATGGCATCCCGGGAAACCTCGATCTGTTAAACCCCGCCGACATCGAAACCATCTCGGTGTTGAAGGATGCCGCCGCGTCTATCTATGGAGCCCGTGCG
>QHTW01000017.1:0-2361 GCA_003220955.1 Gemmatimonadota bacterium
TGGCCGCTCCGGCGACTGGCTGAAGATCCGCGCGGATCGGATCGACGACTTCGTCGTCGTCGGGTTCACCAAACCCAAAGGCGCGCGTGGCGGCTTTGGGTCGCTGCACGTCGGCGCGTACAAAGACGGCAAGCTCATCTACTGTGGTCGCGCGGGATCGGGATTCACGGGCGATCAGCTCGAAGAGATTAGCGCGCAGCTCCAGGCGCTCGTCCGTCCGACGCCTCCGTGCGAGCCGCCGCCGGGGGGCGCGCTGCCCAAAGGACCGGATCACCTTTGGGTCGAGCCGAAGCTGGTCTGCGATGTGCGGTATAAGGAAATCACAAAAGACGGGCTGCTGCGGCAGTCAGTATTCGTGCGGTTTCGGGATGATAAGAAGCCGGAGGATGTGGTGATGCCAGGAAACTGGAGTCGGGAGTCAGGAGCCGGAGATTCGGAGCCGAAAGTATCGCCCCGACTCCAGACTCCTGGCTCCCAGCTCCGCGACGTCAAGTTCTCCAACCTCGACAAGATCTTCTGGCCCGAGGAGAAGTACACGAAAGGCGATCTCATCGAGTTCTACCGCTCGATGGCGCCCTGGCTGCTGCCGTATCTCCAGGACCGCCCTGTCGTGCTCACGCGCTATCCCGACGGGATCAACGGCAAGTCGTTCTACCAAAAAGACGCGCCGGGCTTCGTCCCGGATTGGATTCAGACGATCCCGATCTGGAGTGAAGACACGCAGCGCGACATCCAGTATTTCGTGGCGAACGACGTCGAAACACTTGTCTATCTGGTAAACCTCGGCACGATCCCGCTGCACATCTGGATGAGTCGTATCGACGATCTCACGAGACCCGACTGGTGCCTGATCGACCTCGATCCCAAAGACGCGCCGTTCGAGCACGTCATCACGCTTGCGAAGACGATGCGGAAAGTCTGCGAACAGGTCGAGATGCCGGCGTTCATCAAGACGACGGGCAAGTCGGGGCTGCACATCATGCTGCCGCTGGGCCGGCAGATGAGCTACCAGCAGTGCCTTCAGTTCGCGATGCTGTTCGCACGGCTCGTGACCGATCGGCATCCCGACATCGCCACGACGCAGCGCACCATCAGCAAGCGGGAGGGCAAAGTCTACGTCGATGCCTTTCAGAATCGCGCCGGCCAGTTGATGGTCTCGGCCTACAGCGTGCGGCCGTCGCCTGGGGCGCCGGTATCGATGCCGATCGAGTGGGACGAGGTGAACGGCAAGCTCCACAACAGCAACTGGACGATCGCGAATGCGCTGAAGCGGATGCAGAAGCTTGGCCACGATCCGGTCGTCAAAGTGCTCGAGACAAAGCCCAAGCTCATGGGCGTGCTCGAGCGTCTCAACAAGCTCATTGGCGAAGACTGACGACGCGCTGCTCGTTCGGCCGCACGATGCCCGCCTGCTGTACGTGCTCGCGCATGGGGCGGGTGCGGGGATGCGACACCATTTTCTCGCGCAGGCAGCAGACGTTTTCGCGGGTCGCGGGATCGCGACCTACCGTTTCGAGTTTCCTTATATGCAGGCCGGCAAGAGCCGCCCCGATTCTCCAGGGGTGGCGGAGTCTGCCGTGCGGAAGGCCGTTGCAGCAGCGGCGCACGCCGCGCCCGGGTTACCGCTCATCGCCGGTGGGAAGTCGTTCGGCGGGCGAATGACATCGCAGGCACAGGCTCATGAGCCGCTCCCGGGCGTCCGCGGCCTCGTTTTTCTTGGCTTTCCATTGCACGCGCCAGGGAAGCCAGGCACGAGTCGCGCGGAGCATTTAACGTCCGTTGACGTGCCGATGCTATTTCTGCAAGGGACGCGCGACGAGTTTGCGCAGCTCGATCTCCTACAGCAGGTCGTGAAGGGCCTGGGCGATCGGGCGGCGCTGCATTTGATTGCGGACGGTGATCACTCGTTCAGGGTCCCCAAGCTCACCGGAAAGAGCGAAGCGGACGTCATGAAGGAGCTGGCCGACACATTTCAGCAATGGGCCGAAAATGTCTAACTACTGGTTGGTGAAAACCGAGCCGAGCACGTACAGCTACGACGATCTCGAACGCGCGCAGACGGCGGTCTGGGATGGCGTGAAGAACCCCGTCGCGCTCCGCAACCTGAAAGCGATGCACCCCGGCGACCAGGTGCTGGTCTACCACACCGGAGATGAGAAGGCGGTCGTGGGCTGGGCGACGGTGGTCTCGGCGCCGTACGCCGATCCCAAACAGAACGACCCGAAGCTGATCGTGATCGATCTCAAAGCGCACCGCCGGCTGCCGCAGCCGGTGACGCTGGCGCAGATCAAGTCCGACAAGACGTTTGCAGACCTGCCGATTGTGCGACAGGGGCGCCTGTCAGTGAGTCCCGTGACGGCG
>QHTW01000017.1:2449-19817 GCA_003220955.1 Gemmatimonadota bacterium
CTTCAGGACCTTCCCCGTGCGGCGCAACGCCGCCTTGATGCGCACCTGCCGCTGCTTCGTCTTGGCCCGCTTCTGCGCTTGCGCAAGCAGCTTGTCGGCTTCGCGGGCAGCCGTCGCCGCCCACTTGCGGGCCGTCTTGGCGGCCTTGACCGCCGCCTTTTTGAAGCGCTCTGCGCTCGCAGCCATGACGTAATCCCTCGGTAAGGGTCGCCTATTGCTACGCCGTCAGGCCCCGAGAGTTTCGGCGGCTTTCCTGACGTCTTTCGCCTTGACCCAGAGCAATCCGCCATAGCGACCGCTTCCGGTCCGGACCGCGCTCACCGCCGTGACGTTGATGCCGGCGGCGCCGAGCCGCGACACCGTCGAGGCGATAGCGCCGACGCGGTCGTCACCTTCGATCAGGAAGACCGTCTTGGGCTTCGACAGTTTGAGTCCGGCACTCTTCGCGGCCATGAGAAATGCCGCCGCATCGACCGGCACGACGTCGATCTGCGATTTCCGCGCGCTTGGGAAGGCATGGACTGCCAGCAGGTTCACACCCGCATCGCGCAACGCGCCGAAGATCCGCGCTCCTTCTCCCGGCTTGTCGGGCGCGGTGACGTAGTAGTAGTCCGCCTTTCGGATGGTGTCCATCGCTTTCTCCTTTTCTCTCAAGCCTCGCCTGAATACCCCCCTCTGGCAACCAGGGCAATGAAGCCCAGATCGAGAGGCTTCCGTACATTTCTATCATGGATACCGTCGCGGTGCGACTCGCGAAGCTCAAACGCGAAGCGCAGAAGGAATGGAAACGGAAGTGGCGGAAGAAGCTCAAGGACGCCACGCCCGCCACTTCCGCCGAGTGGCGCGCGCTCGCGGGCGACGTCGGGCTGGCGGTGCTCAAGGTCGCCCTGATTATCGCGCTGCCGTTTGCGGTTCTGGTGCGCGGCTCGGTGTTCATCTACGAACATGGAACGCGATCGGTCTGGTTGGCCGTGCTGACCGCCGGGATCCTCACGGGCGGCGTGGTGACGGCTTACGCGGTCTGGATCGCCCGCAGGTTCACCCGCCGCGGCGGTCGCGGGGGTCGAGGGCTCGTGATGCCGCTCGCGAAATGGGTCGCGCTGCCGCTGGTCGTCTTCTATTGCGGTTATTCCTTACTCTATTTGGCAACCGTGAACGCCAAGGCCGGGCCCGTGCGGGCCTACTACGGCTCGGTGCATCCGCTGCTGCGCCTGGCACTGTCTACGCTGATTCTCCTGGATCGCGACATGCTCATCACCGATACCGGCCGAGTGCCCGAGGACTATGGCCGGATGGGTCTCCCGGCAAACAACCGCACGCGACACTATAGGCAGGCGGATGGTTGGATCCATGCCGTCGATCTGCGCACGACGGGACGCGGCGCGATCAAGAACCGCGGCGTGCAGTTCTACTTCTGGTTGATGGGATTCGATACGCGGCGGCACGTGGGCACCGCCGATCACCTGCACGTGGAATTGAACTAGGCGAACAGCTGTTGCAGCTCGGCGAACGGAATCCCGTACGCCTCGAGTGTCCCGTAGGTGCCCTTGTCTTTCCACTCGCGAGCCATCCGCCGCAGCAAGCCGAGCGTGGCGCGCATTGGCGCTGAGCCAAAGGTCACGCGACGCACCCCCAGGGCGGCCAGCTCTTTGAGCGTGGGGCCGTTGGGCGTGCCCAGGATGTTCACCGGCGCGCGAATCTGTCGGACCAGCTGCTCGATCGTGCCGCGATCGCCGACGAACGGGACGAACACGGAGTCTGCGCCCGCGTCGCGAAACGCGTTGCCGCGCCGCGTCGCCTCGGCGAGTCGCTTGTCGCGCGGTAGCTCAGGCGCTTCGAATGCGTCGGTGCGGGCGTTGAGCACCAGGCCCACTCCGGTGGCCTCCGCAGCCTTGCGCGCAGCCCGCACCCTCTCTACCGCCAGCCTGAAGTCGATCAGGTGTTTCTCTTCGATCCGGTCTTCGAGATTCATTCCCACCGCACCGGCATCGATCGCGCGGCGCACCGTCTCAGCGACCGCCGTAGGCTCGCGGCCATAGCCGGCCTCCAAGTCGGCGGTGATGGGAACCGCAATGCGGCGTGTGATCCGCGCGACCGCCGCGAGCATCTCATCCCGGCTGATGCGCTCGCCGTCGGGATAGCCGAGGCTGAACGCGATCCCCGCGCTCGTTGTCGCGAGGGCGGGGAAGCCGGCCTCGACGAAGATACGGGCGCTGCCCGCATCCCAGGCATTGGGTAACACCAACATCGGTCCGTTGACATGGAGTTTGCGCAGCTGCTCGGCCTTCTCGTTCATGCGCGAGTATCTTACCTGCACCTTCACCGGAGTCAAAGCGTGCCCGTCGTCCTTTTCCTACTTCAGGCAACGTGTGTCTCCCCGCCGGCAACACTTCCTAGGGTCGCGGAGCAGTGGGCGGCGGCGCGCGCACGTGCCCATGCGATCGCGTGCGAAAAACTGGCACCCAACATTCCCGGGTTCGCGATCGCCGTTGCGGTGAACGGCCTGCTCGTGTGGTCGGAAGCGTTTGGGTATGCCGATCTGGAAGCCAAGCGACGCACCACGCCGGCGACGCAGTTTCGGATCGGCAGTGTCTCCAAACCGCTGGATGCGGTCGCGCAGCTCTACGAGAGCGGCAGGCTCGACCTCGATACGCCCGTGCAGCGCTACGTGCCGAGTTTCCCGGACAAAGGCGCGCCGATCACGACCAGGGAGCTGGGCGGTCACCTCGGAGGAATTCGCCACTACAAAGGTGACGAGTTCACCCTGAATCAACGGTTTCCGACTGTCACCGCGGGACTCGCGGTCTTTCAAAACGACCCGCTCATCGCCCCGCCTGGAACGCGCTTCTCGTACTCGAGCTATGGCTTCAATCTCATCGGTGCGGCGGTCGAGGGAGCTTCGGGAGAGCAGTTCCTGGTGTACATGAGCCGGCATGTGTTCAAGCCACTCGGCATGACGAGTACGGCACCCGACAAGAACGACAGCCTCATTCCCAATCGCACGCGATTCTACGATCGAACAGAAGCCGGGCAGTTCGTTCCGTCGCCCACGGTGGACAACAGCTACAAGTGGGCGGGCGGCGGGTTTCTTTCGACCGCAGAAGACCTGGTGCGATTCGGCTCGGCGCACCTCCAGCCCGGCTACCTCAAGGCTGCGACACTCGAGCTGCTGTTCACTCCCCAACACACGACATCGGGCGAAGCGACGCCCTATGGCATTGGCTGGTTCCTGACGACTGACACGCTCGGACATCGGACGGCGTATCACGGCGGTGGGTCGGTCGGCGGGACGACGATGTTCGGCATCGATCGCGATTCCCGCGTCGTGATCGCGCTGGTCACGAACGTGACCGATGCGCGGCTCAATGCCGGGCAGGAAATCCGGCTGGTGTTCGATTCCTCTGCCTCTCAGCGCGCGAAGCGGTAGCCGGTTTTTCGAACGGTGAGAATATGCTTGGGGCTGGCGGGATCGCGCTCCAGCTTGCGGCGCAGCTCCGCGACGTGCGTGTCCACCGTCCGGCTCATCACCTCGGCGCTGTAGCCCCAGACTTCGACCAGCAGCTCGGAACGGGTGATGCATGCCCCGTCGCGACGGATCAAGGCGAGCAGCAGGTCGTACTCCTTGGGCGTCAACGCGACGGGCGCGCCGTCGCGCAACACCGTCCGCGACGGCGTGAGCACCTCGATCTCACCGAACCTGTCGAAGGGCGGGTCAGCGGGCCCGCCATTCTTGCGCGGCTCGACGACGCGGCGCAGCAATGCCTCGATCCGCGCGAGGAGTTCGAGCACCCCGAACGGCTTCGTGACGTAGTCGTCGGCGCCGAGCCGCAAGCCGCGAACTTTGTCGGCCTCTTCGCCCCGCGCGGTCAGGATGAGGATCGGCATCCCGTGGCCGTCTTCGCGGAGCGCGCGCAGGACGCGGAAGCCGTCCATCCCGGGCAGCATCAAGTCGAGGACGATCAGATCGGGTTTGGACGTCTTCGCGCGCGTCAGGCCGCGGGCACCATCCTTGGCGACTTCGACCTCGTAACCCTCGATCTCGAGGTTGTTGCGCAGCCCGTATGCGAGGTCGGGGTTGTCCTCGATCACGAGGATCCGTTTTTGATGAGTCATCGGAGGACGCGAGCTCATACGGGCAGCTCGATGACGAAGCGTGTTCCTCCCCCGACCGCCGGGCCGTTTTCATCGATCCACGCGCGCCCGTGGTGCAGGGTTGCGAGCTCCCGCACGACCGCGAGGCCGATGCCGCTGCCCGCGACCGCCGATTCACGGTCGCGTTCCAGCCGCCAGAACCGCTCCCACACCCGCTCGCGGTCGGACCGGGGAATGCCCGGACCGCCGTCGTCCACCCACAACTTCGCGACGCCGTTTCCGCGGGTCGCGCCGATGCGCACGTCTTGACCCGCAGGTCCGTACTTCACCGCGTTGTCGAGCAGGTTCAAAAGCATCTGGCGCACCGCGCCCGGATCGGCGGTGACGACGAGATCTTCCGGGATCGCCGCGGAGATCGTCGCCGCGCGGGCCGCGGCGAGCGGCGCGAACCCGTCGATCACTTCCTGGACCAGCGGACCCAGTGCGGTCGGTTCCGGCGTGATGTGCGCGGTCTGCCGCTCCGAGCGCGAGAAGTGCAACAGGTTCTCGACGAGGTGCGTCAGTCGCCGGGCTTCCTGATCGATGATCGCCAGCGAACGGCGCCGCTCTTCGTCGGAGCGCACGCGACCGAGCGTCAGCGTCTCGGAAAACATCCGGATCTGGGCCAATGGCGTGCGCAGCTCGTGCGAGACGCCGGAGATGAAATCGGTGCGGAGCCGGGTGAGCTGGGACTCACGCCGTAACTGGAAGAGCGCCGTACCGATCAGGATGGCAGTGAGTCCGAGCAGGCTGAGGATCAGCGGCAGCCGCGACTTTGGCAACCCACCGATGATCAGCTGATCGGCGACCGCCGCGCGCAACGTGGTTTGGGCGAACAGATCGCCCATATCCGTGCCGATCGTGTCGCGGGCCGTGAATGGGGACGTGTACTGGACGGCCGTGCGATAGATCTCGACGCCGTAGCGGTCGGTGATGATGATCGAGCCCATCGAGTCGTACTGCACCCCGCCCGTCAGCGGCCGCGGCAACAGCGGAAATTTCTCTGTCACCTGCGCCACGAGCGGCCGGAGCGCGGCCGGTTTGGCTTCGAAGCCGAGCGCGGTGCGCAGCGTTCCTTCCGAGTTGCGGAGCACGGTGTAGACGACGTAGCGCCGGTCCCAGCCCCCCGCCGGCTGCCCCAGCACGCTCCCCATATGCCACGACGTGTCGTAGACCGTACGCGTGTGCACGGGCAACGTATCGATCAGCCATTTGCGCACGGCGTTCGGGAGCTCGTGTCCCGATGTCTGCAGCGCTCCGGTCTTGAGGTCCAGGCGGAATGTGAAGCGGATGTACGGCGCCAGTGAGAACTCATGCTCCATGACGTCGAAGTGCAGGTCGCCGGGGCGAGGCAGCGGCTTGTGCGGCGCCTTCTCATACGCGTGCTGCAGCGCTTTCAACGGCGCGTCCACGGCGTAGTAGATCAAGATGGCACTGCGTTGCGCGACGCGCGCCGCCGCGAGGGAGGCGTAGTCGCGCAGCACGCGATCCGCCTGCGCCCGATGATAACGAGCCGTTTCGTACGCCTGCACGCCGAGCGCAGCCGCAACCGCAAACGCGAGCACCAACAGCGCGGCCACGACCGCGCCGCGTCTCACCCGGAAACGAGTCATCGTTTGAACAATCCCTCTTCGACGCGCAACCGGCAACAGTTTCCCAACTCGACTGGACGGTTCTCTGACAAAGTCCCAGCGCGCACTCGCTTACATTCCGGACGGAAAAGAGAAGGTCGCGGCGTGAGTGTCGACGGCCACTCTGCCCGACCTCGCCAACCCGGAGCGCATGAATGGCTCCGGGTTTGGTTTTTTGCAGATCGAAAAGGCGAAGGCACACGCGGTGAATCGCGTGTGCCTTGCCCCGTCACAGACCTATCGAATCAGCGGTTCGACATTGCCGGCACGACACGCATCCGGCCCAACATCTCCGCAACCCGTTCCGCCGCGATCCCCAGGACACAACCGATCGCCAGGGCGATCACGATTCGGACACCGCCGTTGATGGCGACTGCGCGCGCACCCATGGCGGTGGCGGCGCCGGCAAGCGCGCCCGTGGTATACGACAGCAGCGGGATGCGCGCTTGGAACACCATGCCGAAGACGGCAGCGCCGAGGAGCAGGGCGTCCAGCAGGTCGTTCCGGCCCAGGGCGGTCGACACGGCGGCATACAGCAGCGCCCAGACGACTCCAGACGCCGAACCGAGTACGGACTTTTGCAGTCCCATCACGCCGCCGCCCGCGCCCACGTAGCACGCGAGACCGACGATGACGGGCCAGAGCTGCAACGGCAGCTTGCCGAAATGCGAGATGACGGCCCACAGGGCCGCGACGATCGCCAGGCTCAATGCTTTGGTGGTTGAAGCGCTCATCGGTTGGGCCTCCTCCATGAAGGAAGAATGCGGCGCCAACATAATGAACAAGCCGTGCGCGGTGCAACGCCGTCGTGCTAAACCTGTTGAATTACATAGGCTTCCATCGCGTAGTACTCGGGCAGCCCGAGCCGGTCGGCGCGCGCCGCCGTCTCGAGATTCCGTGCCTCCACCCGCTGCCAGAACTCACGCTCGTCGTAGCCGGGGAAGGGCGCCTCGTCTTTCTGCGACTGATGACGGAAAATGGCGAGGATTTTCGCGTTCAGCTCGTCCTGCGACAGCGGGACGAGCACGTCCGCCTCGGTCAACGACCATTCCTGCCACGCGCCACGGTATAGCCAAACCTCGGGTTGCTGTCCTTTGTACCCCTCCAGCGCGCGCTCCACGGCCGCCTTGCACGTGCGGTGCGTGCCGTGCGGATCGGAGAGATCTCCGGCGACGAAGACGAGATCGGGACGCGTCTCTTCAATCAGACGCAGCACGATCGCGATGTCGTCCTCGCTCAGCGGCCGCTTCCGCACTTCGCCGGTGCGATAGAAGGGCAGGTCGAGGAACCGCGCGGCATTCGCGGGAATCCCGACCGCTGCCAAGGCGGCAATCGCTTCCGACTCGCGAATGAATTTTTTGAGGTTTTGGACGACCGGGATGTCGACGTCCCCCGGCGCCTTCTGCTCCATGCCGGCATTGACCGTGCTGCGGGCGCGCTGGACGGCGGAAGAGTCGAGCCCCAGCGACTCGGCTGCCCGCTCGACGAAGTCGAGATGGCGGGTCACATCGTGATCGAACACCGCGATGTTGCCGCTCGTCATGTACGCGACGACGATCTGGTTCTCGTTCTCCCACAGCTTGCGCAGAATGCCGCCCATCGAGATGACGTCGTCGTCGGGATGCGGCGAGAACACGAGCACACGCTCGTGCGCCGGCAGTTTCGCGCGACCGCGAATCTTGTCGCGCATCCGGTTGAAGACCTGGCCGTTGATGGGACCGGCCGAGCCGGCGCGCGCGAGCAGGGGACTGAGCTGATTCTCCGCGTAGTCGCGCGCCGCCAGCTTCAGCACCGCCTTGCTGCTGCGCTCCGCGAGCCACACGACGGCGCGCTCGACCATCGCGGGCGTCCAGTCGATGCCTTCCAGGATCCAGGGCGTCTTGATGCGCGTCAAATCGGCCGCCGCCGGCAGGTCGAGGTAGCACGTCACACTCTGGTGGCGCTGCAGGAACGTCGCGGCGACGTCGGTCGAGATTTCGCCCTCCACCGCGCGCGCCACGATCGCGGCCTTATGCTCGCCGGTCGCCAGCAGCGCGATCTCGCGGGCATCGAGGATCGTCGCGACGCCCATAGTGAGCGCTTCGCGCGGCACATTTTCTACGCCGAAGAAGTCGGCCGCGGCGTCCTTCCGGGTCAGCGTGTCGAGCATGACGATGCGGGTCCGCGAGGTTGCGTCGGAGCCAGGCTCGTTGAATCCGACGTGTCCCGTCTTGCCGATGCCGAGCAGCTGGAAGTCGATGCCGCCGGCCGCCCGAATGGCCGCTTCGTACGCCTCGCACGCCTCGGCCACCCGCTCGCGTGGGGTCGTGCCGTCGGGGATGTGGACGTTTTCCTTCGCGATGTTCACATGCGCGAAGAAGTTCTCCCACATGTAGCGGTGGTAGCTGTGAGGGCTGTCGGGCGCCATCGGATAGTACTCGTCGAGATTGAACGTGATGACGCGCGAGAAATCGACGTCGCCCGCCTGATGGCGGCGGATCAGCTCCTCGTACACCCCCAACGGGGTGCTGCCTGTGGCGAGCCCGAGCACCGTCCGGCCCTTGGTGCGGGTCTCGCGCTGAATGATCTCCGCAATGCGGTCGGCGACCGCGAGCGCCAAGTCGCTGTGTTCGGGAAAGACGACGGTGCGGAGTCGCTCGCGGTCGCGCGAGCTCTCGATCGTGGGAGGTAGGGCACGACGCGCGGCAGCCTTGGCCATCTACACCTTCACTTCGATGGCCGCCCCACGCTTGTACCGCACGTATAACCAGGCCATCGGGACGATCAGCATGCCGGCGGCGATGATCGTGAGGGCGAGCAGCAGGGCGGCCAGCAAGACGGCCTGCTGCGAGGCCTGCGCCGCCTGGAACATGGCGGCATCCTGTTTCGCGAGCAGGACGATCATGGCCTGGCGCGCATCCGTGCTGGGGACTTGCCCGGTGCTCGAGCTGGTCAGGCCGCCCAGGACTGTCTGCACCAGGGCGCGCTCGTGATCGTCTGGCATGGTGGTGCCGAGATCGGCGAGCTGCATCCGCAGCGACCGGCCCAGGCTATCGCGCTGCGCGACTGCCTCGGCGCGGCGGAACCGCGGATCGGGGCTGGTGGCCATTTCCCGCCAGACCTCGAGGCCCGCGTTGTAGCGATGCAGCGTCTCGGACGTCCGGGCACCCCGTGTCGCGGTTTGCGCGGCCTCCCGCAGGGAGAAAACCAGCCACAGCCCGATCACCAGGGCCAAGGCGAGCGTACACGCGCTGATTGTGACGGCTATGCCGGGCCGGATGAAGGTGTAGTCTTTCATGGCGAAGGCAAAGGACGAGCGGCCGACGGAGGGCCGAGACGGGAAACCGGCTGGTGGAGTCGTCATGGGGGCAGACGCTAGTGTGCGCTTGACGGCGCTGCAAGGGGGCGCAATTTCTACCACGCGCCCCTCGCCCCCACCTGACACCCGACGTCGCTGGGATGCCGATGGAGGACAGTTGAGCGCTGTTGCCTTTCGCGGTGATGAAGGCGAAGTCCTGCGCCAAGCGAGCGCGGTGGTGGGGCGCCCGGTCGTCCTGTGGGAAGTCATCGGGACGCGCCAGGCCGTCGCTCGCGCGAGCAGCGGTCCCGATATTGGTGCCCGCCCTCCCGGTTTTGATCTGGACGCGATCTTGCACCGCTGGAGCATCCGCGTTCCCGTCGGCTCCCGCTGGGTCACCGCTCCCGGTCCCACGCCGGACGCGTGGGTCGTGGCGCCCGTGCGCTCCCGGCCGCCAGCCCCGCCCCCGGGCGGCCGCGAGCGACGGAGTAAGGAGCGACTCGCCCTCGAGCTGGCCGGCCTTGCCCTCGGATTAGTGGGCGTACCAACCATTGGTGCTGGGGAGACGACCGTCCCGTCTTCCGGGATGCTCCTGCATCAGGCCGGCAATCCGTTGACCGCGGCACGCGCCGGCCTCCAGCTCGCGATGGAGTCGATCGGCCGCTGGGTCGATCTCGCCGCCGACCGCCGGCTCATGCTGCTCGATGATCTCGGCGAGGTGCTGGAGGACATCGACCGCACCACGGAGTTGCTCCGCGCCGTGCGCGAACATGGCACGACGCGCGGCGCCGCGCCCGCGGGTCGCCCCGAACGCTTCGACGCGGTGCGGGTCATCCGCTCCTGTCTCACGCTTGAACGACGGCTGCTCCGGGATCGCGGAATCGAGCTCGACTTCACGACGGCGCTCGACGCGAAATACTTGAAGGGAGACCCGAACGCGTTGTTCGATCTGCTGGTAAACCTGGTGCGGAATGCCGCCGAGGCCGGCGGAGAAGCGCCGTCCCCCGTGTTGGTCCAGCTCGACCTCAAAGGCAAAGAGCTCGAATTGACCGTGCGCGGGCGCGGGAGTGCGGCGAACCTGGAGAAGCTGCGCGGCGTCGCCGAGACCACGTTCGGGGGCACGGTCACGGTGGAATCGGGACTGGCCACGGGAACGAGATTCACGATCGCGCTGCCGCTGCCGCCACAGCGCGAGGCGGACCACCGCACTTAACCGAGCAGCGCCTGAAGATCGAGAGGCCGCGTGTGCATCCGGATGCTGCCGTCCGGGGCACGCGGCCATTCTTTTTCCGGCCGATCGTGGTACAGCTCGACGCCGTTGCCGTCGGGGTCACGGAGGTAGATCGCCTCGCTCACACCATGATCCGACGCGCCTTCCAGCGGAATCCCGTGATCGAGCACTCGACGCACGGCAGCGGCAAGGGCGGCACGGTCGGGAAAGAGGATCGCAAAATGATAGAGACCTGTCGTTCCCGCCGCCGGGCGCGGCGCGCCTCGGCCGGCCCACGTATTCAGGCCGATGTGATGATGGGAACCGCCCGCGGAGACAAACACGGCGTCGGGTCCGTAACGGGCCGTCACTTCGAAGCCTAAGACATCGCGATAGAAGGCCAGCGCGCGGTCGAGATCGCTGACCGTGAGGTGCACATGGCCGATTCTCGTTCGGGGGTCGATCGTCATGTCACCTCCAGAACACGCCGGGGTTCCCCGGTTACATTTCCGGGCATGAACGCAGCCAAGATTCCTAGCCCGGTCAACGAGCCCGTCTTCCCGTACGCCCCCGGCTCGCGCGAGCGAGGGGAGCTCAAACAAGCCCTCAAAGATCTGAGCGGCCGTCAGATCGAGATCCCCGTCGTGATCGGTGGGAAGGAGATCCGAACCGGCAAGACGGTCGACGCGGTGATGCCGCACTGCCATCGCCACGTACTCGCCAAGGTACATCAGGCCGGCCCCGAAGAAGTCGCGGGTGCCATCAAAGCGGCGCGCGATGCAAGGCGCGAATGGTCCAGCTGGAGTCTCGCCGACCGCGCGGCCGTCTTCCTCAAGGCCGCGGACCTGCTGGCGACGCGCTGGCGTGCCATGGTAAATGCAGCCACGATGCTCGGCCAAAGCAAAACCGCCTTCCAGGCCGAGATCGATGCGGCGTGCGAATTGATCGACTTCTGGCGCTTCAATGTGCACTACGCCGAACGGATCTACGCCGAGCAGCCGCTGTCGCCGCCCGGAGGGGCCACGTGGAACGCGCTCGACTATCGCGGGCTCGAAGGCTTCGTCTACGCGATTTCGCCGTTCAACTTCACCTCGATCGGCGGGAATCTGTCCACCGCGCCGGCGATCATGGGTTCCACCGTCATCTGGAAGCCGGCAGCGACGGCCGCGTACTCCAACTACCTCCTGTTCCGGCTGCTGCAGGAGGCGGGGCTGCCGCCGGGTGTCATCAACTTCGTGCCGGGCCCCGCGGCCGTCATCAGCGAACGGCTGCTCGCCGACCGCCATCTCGGCGGGATCCACTTCACGGGGTCCACCGAAGTTTTCCAGACACTCTGGAAGCAGGTCGCCGCCAATCTGACCAGTTACGCCGACTACCCGCGGCTCGTCGGCGAGACGGGCGGCAAGGACTTCATCCTCGCGCATGCGAGCGCCGACGTCGACGCCCTCGCGACCGGCATCGTGCGCGGGGCGTTCGAATACCAGGGCCAGAAATGCAGCGCCGCCTCGCGCGCGTACGTCCCCGAATCGCTCTGGCCCAAGCTGCGCGACCGCGTGCTCGGCTTGCTCGCCGACGTGCGCGTCGGTGACCCGGCCGACTTCCGCAACTTCATGGCGGCCGTGATCGACCGGAAATCGTTCGACAAGATCAAGGGCTACATCGAGGGGGCGAAGAACGATCCCAAAGCCAAGCTCCTGTTCGGCGGCGAGTGCGACGACGCAGATGGCTACTTCGTGCACCCAACGCTCATTCAGGTTGAGGACCCGGCGTATCGCACCATGTGCGAAGAGATCTTCGGCCCCGTGCTGTCGCTGTACGTCTATCCCGACAAGAAATGGAAGGAGACGCTCGAGCTGGTGGATCGCACGTCTCCCTACGCGCTCACGGGCGCCGTGTTCTCGCAGGATCGCGCCGTGCTGGCTGAAGCCAGCGCCGCGCTGCGGTACGCAGCGGGGAACTTCTACCTCAATGACAAGCCGACCGGCGCGGTGGTGGGTCAGCAACCGTTCGGCGGTGGCAGAGCCAGCGGCACGAACGACAAAGCCGGCAGCCTGCTCAATCTGATTCGCTGGACCAGCGCCCGAGCGGTGAAGGAGAACTTCGTGCCGCCGCGAGATCCCTGGTATCCGTTCATGGCGGAGGCTTGAAGGCGCCGCTGCTGGTGTGGGCAATGGCGGCGGCGTTTCTCCTGCTGGTGGCGTCGTTGTTGATCGCCGCGTTCACGAAGCCCGAGTTTCCGCCCTATGCACTCGGGCCGCATCCCGATAGCACATCCACACGGGGGAGGGCGACCTCGGCTTTCGACGTAATCATGTCATTACCGCGGCGGGGGCCGGCGCCATCGACTTGGGTCCCGTGGCGTTCGACTCCGTCACGGAGCTCCCAGCCGACGGCTACATCCCCACGACCTTCGCCGCCGACACCGCCAACGTCGCGATCGGGAAATGGTACGACTACAGCATGTGGTCGCACCTGCTGACGTCCAGGCATCATGTGTATGCGATCCGCTCGCGTACCGGACAGCTCGCCAAGCTCGAGATCCTGGCCTACTACTGCCGCGAGGTCGGCGCTGCCTGCTACACGATCCGGTACAAACAAGCACGCCCCCGGATGAGAAGCACCGGGGGCGTGCGGGTCAATTAAGAGGACCGCGAGGCTACTTCGGCGGCAGGATCTTGAACATACCGGTCCCGCACACGGGACAGACACCCTTCAGCGCGGGGCGGCCGTTGGCCATCTTCACCTGCTGGGCGTTCGAGATCTTCCGCTTCGCCTTACACTTCACGCAGTAACCTTCATCCGCGGCCATTGGCGTCTTTCCCTTAGCCATTGTCGGTCGCTCCTCCAGTTCAGGGGCACAGGTACGGGGGGAACGGGAAGCTGCAAGCGCCAGACAACATAATAAGGTCGCGCTAGCCGGGGGTAACTTGACCGTCCTGGAAACCGTTGCGTTTGTGCGTTCCGTCACAAAACGGTTTCGTCGCCGAGCCCCCACATCTGCACAGCACAACGACTTCCGACGGTTTGCCGTCTTTGCGGGCCGGAGGCGTCAATTCCCGCCCGTCGGGCGTCACGATCCGCACCGGACCCTCGATGATGAGCGGCCCGTTCGATTTGGGAGTGATGGTCACATGCGTCATAGCCGCCAATATAGCGGCACGGTTTCCGAGGAGGCGGGGTATTTCCGTCGTGCGCGGGTTGTTTCTGGTGCTCTGCGCCGGCGTTTTGGCGTGTATTGGCGAGCGTGGGCCGCTCACGAACCGCATGGCCCACTCCCCCACAACCTATCTCGCACGCGCGGCGCGCCAGCCGGTGCGCTGGCAGCCGTGGGGACGCGATGCCTTCACGCTCGCCGCGAAGCTCGATCGCCCGATCCTGCTGTACGTCGGCAGCGATACCTGCCACTGGTGTGCCGAGACCGATCGCGCCATCTACACCGATCCCGAAATCGGCGCCCTCATCAACACGCTCTTCGTCCCGGTTCGCGTCGATCGCGACGAGCGCCCCGACGTGGCGCAGCGATACCAAGCGGCCGTCGAGCACCTCGCCGGGTTACGGGGATGGCCGCTCACCGTCTTCCTCACGGCCGATGGCTCGGCCTTTTTCGGGGGCACGTATTTCCCGGCGGATGATCCAATCACCGGACGTGGGTTGAAGCAGCTGCTCCCCGAAGTGGCGAAGAGCTATCGCGAGCAACGCTCATTCGTCGTCCAACAGGCAGCGCGGGTTCGGGAGCTCGTACTCACGGGAAACCATGAGCTCAGTGGCACGCTGCGGCCTTCCCTGGTGCAGCAGGGTATCGTCGACGTCAGGCGCGATCTCGACGAAGCGGTTCGCAGCCGAACAGCCGGCGGCAATGTCATGCACGCCCAGGCCGCGTCGCTGCTGCTCCGCGACACGACCGCCCGTGCGTCGGCACTCCGCGCGCTGGATTTGATGCTCGACACGACCGCCGGGATTGCCGGCGAGGATCCCCCGGAGCTGGTTCGCGCGGCCCTCGTGGGAACGGTCGCCGAGGCCTGGATCGTGACCGGCGACAACCACTACCGGGAAGCAGGCCGATCCCTCGTGCGGAGCCTGGCGGACGAGTTGCCTTCCGCGGATCGCGCCAGTTCCGGTGGCAGCCAGGCTGTCTTCACTGATCAGCAGGCGTATATCATCGAGAAGGTGCTGCTCGCCGCGGCGACGTTCGGTGAGTCGACAGCGACCCGGCGCGCGCGGGCGGCGCTCGATGGTGTCTTGCAGCGAACGTACGCGCGGGGCTGGGGCGTCCGGCACTCGGTTGCACCGGGTCCGCGAGACAGTGGAACACCACCAGGTTTGCTGCAGGACCAGGTCGAGATGGCACTCGCCTGCATTGCAGCCCATCAGGTCAGCGGTGAGGGCGGTTATCTGGACATCGCGATCGACCTCACCGTTGTCGCGGAGAGTGGCTATGCCGATCCCGCAGGCGGCTACTTCGATATCGCTGATGCGGCGCCGTCTTCACTCCCCGCGCTTGCCGACCGGACGAAACAGGTCCTCGATGACGTGCTGCCCGGCGCCAACGCCGGGACGGCGCTGGTTCTGGCCCGGCTCGCGCAGGTGACCGGCGACACGTCGTACCGGCGTCGTGCTCAGCGCACGCTGGAGGCCTTTGCGGGAGCCATCTCCGGAACCGGTGTCCGTGCCGCGACATATCTGGCCGCCGCACGAGAAACACTGCAGATACCGTGACCAACACCCCCCCCTTGGGGTCCCTGTAATGGTGAACGAAGACGCCGACGTAGTCGCCCGGGTGCTCGCTGGCGATGGGGAGGCGTTCGGGATTCTCATCCGGCGATATGAGCCGGGCCTGCTTCGCTTCGCAACGCGGATGCTCGGGAATCCCGACGCGGCGGCGGATGCGGTAGCTGAGAGTCTCGTGCGCGCCTATCGGCATTTGGCACAATGCCGCGACCCGTCGCGGCTGCGGAGCTGGCTGTACCGGATTACCGGGAATCGCTGTCGGAGCCATCTCGCCCGGCGGCACATGGACGACATTCCGCTGAGCGAGGCCCCCCCGCCGGCGTTGGCGGAGGCGTCGGACGCCTGGGAAATACTCGTGCGGAGTGAGCAGGTCGCACTCGTAGAGCGCGCGCTCGTGAGGCGTTCGTCTTGAAGCACGTGGACGGGATGAGCTACGAGGAGATGGCGGCGGTGACCGGGGCACGCATCCCCACGCTCAAGATGCGGGTGCATCGGGCGCGGGAAGCGCTGCTGGAGGCACTGGAGGAGGTCGTACGATGAGCCCAATTGATCCGCGGTTGCAGGAGGCGCTCGATGCGGAGCGCGATCCCGGCGAATTGCCGACGGATCTGCGGGAGGCGTACGCCCGGCTGATGGCGGCGGCGCAGCTGCTTCAGACGACGCCGCGGCTGAGCGTCGCCACTCGCATCATGACGGAGATCCGCCTGCTCCCCGCGCCAGTGCACTCGGATGGACCGATGCGCCGTCTCATTCGCTGGTTCGGGCGCCCGCGGGCCGTCACGGTCCGACTGCGTCCGGTTTGGACCCTGGGGCTGGCGGTCGGTCTCGCGGCGATGCTGCTGCTGTCCTCGCAGCAAGACTCGGCTCCGACGCCCAGCGCGAGCGAGGGCATCGCGAATTTCATCGGTCATTTCCCGGGAGCCACGTCGGTGGAAGTCGTCGGCTCGTTCAATAACTGGAGTCGCGGCGCAATCCACCTGAATGACGACGATCATGACGGAGATCCGCCTGCTCCACGCGCCAGTGCACTCGGATGGACCGATGCGCCGTCTCATTCGCTGGTTCGGGCGCCCGCGGGCCGTCACGGTCCGACTGCGTCCGGTTTGGACCCTGGGGCTGGCGGTCGGTCTCGCGTGCGGCCAGCGGCCGCGCAGCCATGAGGTGTAAGCTCGCCGTCGTGCTGGTGCTGATCGCAGGCCCGCTCACGGCCCAAAGCGGATCGACCCGGCTGGCGGGCCGGGTCCCGGCGGCCGTGCTTCCGGCAATCGACTCCATCATCGGGACGGCGCTCGCTGAGAGTCTGCCGACCGAGCCGCTCGTTCAGAAGGCGCTCGAGGGCAGCGCCAAGAACATTCCTCCGGACCGGCTCGTCAGCGGCGTCCGGCGCGGCCTGCTGCAGCTCCGCCAGGCGCGCATCATCGTGAGCCAGGCGGTCCCCCAGGGGCAGCCAGTGCCCGAGGGGCATGTCGCTGCGGTGGCGGCCGCGCTCGCGCGCGGCCTTCCCGGCCCGATCGTGGAGCGGCTCCTGGCGATGGCGCCGAATGAGCCGCCTGGGCCCGTGCTGCATGCGGCTGCCGACCTGGTAGCCCATCGCTTTAATCCCGATTCCGCCGTCGAGCTGTTGCTGGAGGCCCATAACAAAGGCTTGCGGGGCGTGCGGTTACTCGATGTGGCCGTGGCCGCGGACCACGAGCTCCAGCGTCCGGGGGGCCGAACTCCTGCCGAAGCGATGGCCCACGTCAGGGCGATGTTGCCGAACGTGCCGGTGCCGGAATCGGCCGTGACGCGACATGGAACGAAGGGGTCGTAAGAGCGACCCTAAACCCGAGGCTTTTTAATGCTTCAGTCCGCACTCCTCCTCCTGGCTCTTGCTGGGCAACAGCCCACGCAACAGCCGGCCGCGGCGCCTGCGAAGCCCGCAGCGAACGCGTCTCAACAGGCTGACACCTCCAAGGCGAAGCCGAAGCACGCGCGCCGCGCGAAGAGCAAGGCGAAACCCGCCGCTCCGCGCGACACGACCAAGTCGAAGCCCTGACTAGGACGTGTAGTCCGAGTTGATCCGGACGTAGTCCGGGGAAAGATCGCAGGTCCACACCACCGCCTCCGCTCGACCCAAGCCAAGGTCGAGCCGGAGGCGGATGGCTTTCTGCTCGAAAATGGCGCGCGCGAGCTTCGGATCGGCGAGCGCTGTGGCGCCGCCGCTCGCGAGGGTGAGCCAGTCGCCCCCCTCCCCTCCTGTCCCCCATCCATTCGAGCCCGCCTGCAGCGTGATGCGCTCGGCGACGAGCGCTACGCCGGCCACGCCGGCCGCGGCGAGCACGCGGCCCCAATTGGGGTCGCCGCCGTAGATCGCCGTCTTCACCAGCGTCGAGCGGGCGATCGCGCGGCCAA